>CAZRVJ010000040.1:0-4778 GCA_964603535.1 uncultured Candidatus Saccharibacteria bacterium | reverse complement strand
ACCATCGTTATGCTCATGATACTTAGATAATTCTCCTTTGTGTCCCATACGACACATCCTTTTTGTAGTTTTAACTAATTATAAAACTACTAATCATTTTATACTCCTTTTTAATTTAGAGGTCAACAACCCATTCATTTACAGATAAAAACAACAAAATCCCCCGCAGTTTATGCGGGGGATTTAATATATTTACTTTTAAGCCTATGGGATCAATACATAAGTCCGGCGACGCTTTGGCTCCAGCCAACCAGCAATTTTTTGGATATCTTCTAATGAGGTATTTTGTAAATCATTAAAAAATTCCGTATATGTGACAATTTTTTGTCTTACTCTCAAATCACCACTTGCTCTGTCGCACAAATCATTAGCGGAAAGATCCAACATATCACAACTCATTATTTCTTTATTTTTAATCTTTTCAAATAAATCTCTATCGGTCCCGATTTTTTCAATGCAACCATCAACTATTTTTTCCATTTCATCAACGACTGTTGGAGAAAAACTGCCGCAATTTATAGAAAACTTGTAAAAATTGCCGAAATCGTGGCAATTGGTTCCTATTGAATAAGTCCAATTCTTATTTTCTCTGATTTCTTTCATTAACGCTTTGTTCAACATCCCTTTTAAAATTTTTATACCGGCATATTTGATGTCACCCGGCAACATACAAACGCTTTCATAAGCGGCAGAATTAATGTGATTCTTTTCGGATATTATTTCGGAAGCTTTTAACAAATGTCTATTTTCTTTGGGCAATTCAACATTCCTTGCCGCTTCTTCAACTCTAATTCTTTTTCCGGATTTTTTTGTCTTTCCAAATTCGCTTCCCTCAATAATATTTTTAATTTCTTCCACGTGCAATCCGCCAACCGCTACAATGCTTATATTTTGAGGAATATAGTAAGAATCATAAAAGTTTTGCAAATCACTTTTTGTTATTTTATTTATCGTTTCTGGAGAGCCCAATGCTCTGACAAACCTTTCTAACCAATGTCCATGAAAAACCGATTGATTTTCCCTCAACCCTTCTTCATAAATTATTTTTAAAGGGAAATTCTTATTAAATTCATTTAAAATTATACGCCTTTCATTTTCTATTTTTTTCTCTATTTTGGCGGACAAAAGCAATTCAGCAAAAATATCAAAGGCTCTAACAATCGCCTCTTTTTTAATGGGAGAAAAAAATTCATAACTTGTTCCCAAAAAACTGGTTGCGCCCAAATCAGAAAACCCTCCTTCAGCCTCAAAAACATCTTTTATCTGGTCATAAGAAAGACTAATATTTTTTGACAAAATATGTTCGGTAAAATGAGCCAAACCCTCCAAACCAATCGGATCTTCTTTGGCGCCACTATGAACTAAAAAATTAACGGTTTCAAACGACCGATTGGGCCAATGAGCCACATAAATATCCAGCCCATTTGGCAATGTTATTTTTTGAAATTCGGAAAATGGATCCCACATACATTTTTTGTTATGCAATAAACCAAACGAACCCATGATGTCCTCCTTTTTGTAGTCTTAACTGATTATTAAATTACTAATTGTTTTATACTTCTTTTTTAATAAAAAGTCAATGACTACCCACCCCACGCAAAATACTTAAATTTTCACAAAAATAATATTACTTGGTTATAAATCTTGTTTTTGCTAATAAAAAAGAGGGGTTTATACCCCTCTTTTTTAAAATCATTTTACTACGGCAACATATCCCACTGTTCGCTTTGAACATAATTGATAAAAGCAGCGGCATCTGTAGCATAATTGTCAGGATCTAATTGCAAAGCCATTTGCGCTGCCTGAATTGCCCCTTCTTTATTGTGAACCTTGGCATAAGCAGCGGCTCAACGAGACCAATAAATAGGATTCTTCAAATCATATTTCACAGCTATGGATAAATAATTGGCTATTTTATTGTAATCAACAGGTTGTAATTCCAAGCTTAATTGCACCAATAAATTAGCTGTCATTTTTATTTTTTCCGCGCGTAATTCCAAATCAACTACGGTTTGAGCTTGAGATAAATCTGAATCGGAATTATACGCATTTAAACGATTTTCCAAAAAGCCCACAAACAAAGGCAAGCTTCCCGCCTTTATTTTCGGCGCAATAGAATAAATAATATCAGACCGATTACCAATATCCCAACGATAGCCCTTATCTATAGCGAGATTAATATATTGTAAAGCTTCTTCCACATTATTATTTTCCATCAAATTTATCATTCCTTTCAACCAAAGGGCGCTGCCATAATTTGGTGTTCTAGATAAAATCAAATCTAGCCATCGTGAAGCTTCTTCGTAATTTCCTTTATAAATTTGATCCTCAACACGCGCGATAAGAAAATCGGTGCGCAATGGCCACTTCTCCGCTATTTTTTCATACCATTTTTTTGCCTCATCTTCATAAGACTTCGCCTCCGCGGCAGTAAAGCCTTTAAACCAAGACATCTGAGTATAAACGCCCGTGCGATAAACATAGAAATCAATTACCGGCTCCCGCTCCTCAGCCTTATCCATGGCAACAAATAAATCATTAACAGCCTTTTTCAAAGAATCAGCAGAATACAAATTCTTTTTAGTGTAAGAATAAGCTATGGATTTAACAATACTATCAGACCACAAATTTATCACTTCGTTATAAATGAAAGAATTTTTATCCAAAGCTTTTTGATAATAACTCAAAGACTCACTAATATTAGCAGAATTAGTATTGCCAGTTTCAGCCACAAGCGCGGCTGCTTGATAGGGTTTACAAATAGCAAAATAGAAAATACTTCCCAAAGAAATCACTAAAACTACAGATAAACCAAAAACTTTCTCAGGAATAATATTTTTTCTCGCCTCTTTTACTTCACTACCCTCTCTAGACGGATTTAATAGAATCAAAAGACAACCGATCAAGAAATAGAACACTAAAGAATTAGCCGGCGTATCAAAAACAAAAAAGTTATGAATCATATAAGCAACGAGCAGAGAAATAATGGACATCCAAGCAGCCCGAGAGAACATATTTTCCGATCTTTTTATTTTTTTGAACAATTCCCAGAATAACGCCCCCAATAAAAGCAGATAAGCGCCCAAGCCCACAACGCCATTCATTACCAATAAATCTATATATTTATTATGAGCCCTATCAAAACGCTCGGACATTAAATCATTGTTATCGGCAGAATAATTATTATCAAAAACCGAATAGAACATATCCTGGCCAACACCAAAAATTGGCTTATTTTGAAACCATTTTAAACTCCATTGCCAAGTAAGCCAACGAGCCCTAGAGCTGGAGTCTTGCAAAGAGATAGAGGCCAAGCGATTAACAATAGGAATCTTTTGAGCAATAGGACTGTCTTTAATTTGATTTCTAAAAACGAAAAATGAGGTGCCACCAATTACTACTAAAAACAAAAAAGTGGCGGAAGCAATTTTTACTTTTTTAGGAAGAAAGAAAAGAGCCAATCCGGCAAAAATTATTAAGCCGGCAAAAAATCCCAGCCATGATCCGCGAGTTTGCGTCCAAACAAAAACAATAAAATCAACAACGAAAATAGTCGCCAAAAAAATATTCAAAACCGTAAAAACTTTTTTATCCTTAGAAAGATTTTTAAAGAAATACCATGCGCATAAAAACAGATGAGCCATTAGATATCCGGAAAGAAAAGTTGGATTACCGAAAGAGCCACCAGGACGAGTGTATTGTTCTCCCGGAGGAGCAAAGAAAAGACCTGTTTTTTGAAAAACCGGATAAAGAGCGCAAATTAAACTAATAGCTAAAGAAGCAAAAATTAATTTTTTAACAATTTCCGGACGCTCACGCAAAACAGAAAAAGTAGAAACGGCAAACAACCCAAAGAAAACAAAGCTGATAAAACCCTCCATTCTCTCCGCATTACCCCAAAAGCTACGGAAAAAATTTTCACTGAAAATAACACTCAAAAGAATAGCGCCTAAATAAATTAATAAAGTAATTAATAAAATATTTTTTCGCGGTTTATATTTTTGAGGATTAATAAAAAGCAATAACATCCAAATCCCAACCATTACCAAAACTAAGGTCCCAAAAAAGAACATCTTACTGGTAATATATGGACGAAGAACGTTTTTAAAAATCACTAAAGGTGTTAATAAAGACAAGCCCGCGACCCAAGCGAACACCTTCATTAATTGCGATTCTAATTTTTGTATGTTCATAATAATAAATTTAAAATGTAAATATCAAAGTTAAAAATGACAGTTTTAAAATTTTAAAATTATTTTTTACCTTTCAATGTAAGAATACTGCTAGCTAAAATATTGGATATTTCTATCAATTCTTTTAATAATTTTTCTACCTGATTTTTATCAGCCTTTTGGGAGTCTTTTAGCAAACAAAGCCAAACCTTTGATTCATTGGCCGATTTTAAAGCATAAGTAAAAAAATTAATAAAGTCTCTTTTAGAGCTAGCGGAATTAGCTTCAATATAATTAGCTAAAACGCTTGTTCCACTTCTTAAAAGTTGTTTTCCGATAACACTATTAGTGGAATCCTTAGAAAGTTTATCAATAAATTTAATCAGAGACAAAACAAAATTATATAATCTTTTTTTAAATTCACTTTTGAATTTTGCATTGTCATTTGTCATTTTGATTTTTTAACTTTCAATTAAAACGACTAAGCTCTCCCATTATAAAATAATACTTTTAAAAAAACAACGTCTCGCTTTTCGGCGATAAGTTGTTTTTGAAAACAAAACTCCCCGCCGAAGCGGGGAGTTTGTTCAACTTGTTTCGTTAGAA
>CAZRVJ010000039.1:2759-4824 GCA_964603535.1 uncultured Candidatus Saccharibacteria bacterium | reverse complement strand
AACTAAGACTTTTTTATACCTAAACTAAGACTTTTTTATACCTAAACTAAGACTTTTTATTTGATTTAAAAAGACCTATATTATAAAGTCTTTTTAAATCAAGTGTTATAGATCTTGTTACAATGAAAAAATCTAATTCCCCAGCAGTTTTACAATCCAAAACTCCAAAGTCCTATAAAAATAAAAAGTTAAATAATGCTAATTTTGATAATTTTAACCTCAATGACTACCAAGTATTTTTACATTTGATAAGTAAAATTGGCGGTGTCGATGAATATGGGAAGTATTTACAACCACATGAATTACAGAGAGAGCATATTTTAACAGCTAAAGAGTTTAGTAGCTTATTTAATACCAATATTCATAATAGTTATAGAGTTTTAAAAAAGGCTATAGATAAACTAATGAAAACAGACATAAAGGTAGAAAAAGAAGATGATTCTGGGTTTTGTAGAATTAATGTTTGTTCAAAAGCTGAGTACAGCAAAAACCAAGGACATATCATCGTTAAGTTTACTGATGATATTATGCCATACCTAGCACAAGTTAAGAAAAAATTTGTGCTATATAACCTTAAGGAAGTAGCAAATTTTGGTAGCCTATACACAACTAGGCTCTACGAATTAATACAGGAATTTAAAGAAACTGGATGGTTAGTAAAATCAGTAGATCAATTAAGAGAAACATTTGCAGTTGGTAATAAATTCAAAGCTTACAGAGATTTTAAAGTCAAAACATTCGCTCATGCCTGTAAAGAAATCAACGATAATTATGATATGGACCTAAAGTTTGAAGAAGAAAAGAATGGCCGTAAAGTTGTTGCAGTTAAATTCTTTTTTAAAAAGACCTTGATTCATAATGTTACTAACAAAGCAGGTAAGTCAAAAAATGTTTATCAAAAACCCAAACTATTAGTTAAAAACAAAAAGGGTAAAGTTAAACAAATCAATTCTGATATTTTAGAAGGTCAATTATCATTTATTGACTTAAAAACAAATGATAATGCAAAACCAATGAATAGTGTAATTACTTCTCTTATGACAAAAATTTTCCCACATAAAAAATAATTATCACTACAATGACGAGTTAGCAGTAGAAAGTTCATTTAGTTTTTTTCTAAATGCGCACTTACCCATAGGAGAAAAAATCTCCTATGCTCCGCTCAAAGTAAGGCATTAAACTAACCAAGATATTCTTTTCTTAATCTGTAATAATTAGTGAGCGGAGCAGTGAAATTTATTTCATTGCTGAAGTGCGCATTTAGAAAAAAACTAAATGAACTATTTCTTAAACTTGTTTATTACCTTTACCACTATTTACAATTTTCTCTGCTACACAACAGCAGGAATTTTTCCCATTAGCAACTCTAATATTGCCCCTATAAATACAAATAAAATGCCTCTAACTGAACCCGATATTAATCCACTTGTACAACATCTCTTTAGAGCGCAGGTGTTGAATTTTAGTTCAACACCGTATTGCGCACTATTATGAAATCCATTTTTTTGTTATTTGAGTTCTCATCTAATTGTCAGCGACGTTTGCTATTTTTGTGTCTTTGTCAGGGGTAATTTTTAGGGGACTTTGCCTTCTTAATCATCTCCACTTACTCTTAAAAATTGTTAAAACCAATTTCCTAACCCTTATTTCAATTTTGATGTAGAGTAATGATTAAATACTAAGATCTGTTAAAAAAGTAGCGCCTTATAGCTGAAATTGGATCTTATAGTAAGATCCAATTATTAAATTTGGTGCTAGGAGCTTATAAAAGTCATTATAAAACAACAATTACCTACCAACTTATTCTTTAAGGAGTTATAAACAGTAGACTCCTAGCATAAAGTTTTAAAGTTAAAAAGATTAATTATACAATAAAATAGCATCATCAATAGCTTTAATTATTAAGCAATTAGTCATTTTAGCTCTTAGAATAAAGAAGTAATATATAAAATTATCTTCCTAAAAAAACCTATTTCTAGAAAACAAAGTGCCTACCGATATTTTAGAAAATGCAAGGCTATTATATAAGGTAGAGTAAACTCGTAAATTTGAATTTATGTAGTAT
>CAZRVJ010000039.1:0-2749 GCA_964603535.1 uncultured Candidatus Saccharibacteria bacterium | reverse complement strand
TTCCTCAATTGATTCTTTTATAAGAAGAGAGATTTCTTGCCTGTCATTGTCAATAGTAATTATCATTTTTCCTGCTACATCTCCTGCTTTCAAAGGAGCAGAAAGAGAAGAAGGAATATCATTTTTTATGTCCACATGATGTTTTTGCTCTGAACGTAGTACAAGCCCAAAAACATCGTCTGCAACTTCTAATTCTACTTTATCCTTAACTCCAAGCCATACAGGAACTTTATCTACTACATCCCCCTTAGAGTAAAATTTCTTATTTATAAAATTCTGTCTTATCCAGTAAACTAACTTAGTAGATTCATTAGCTCTTTCTTGCATGGAACTAAGGCCATTAATGACCATTATGTAACGCCTATCTTTATTAATAAAAGAGGCAACTATACCATATCCCCCATCTTCTGTATAACCTGTCTTAATACCATCACATCCTATATCTTTATATAACAAAGGATTTCTATTTCCTTGAGTAATAGGATTACCTTTTTGATCTTTACCAAAAGTAAAATTTTTCTCACTGTATATAGGATAAAATTCAGGATGTGTTTTTATTAACCATGCACCAAGAATAGCTAAATCGTAAGCTGTACTATAATGGTTTTCTGCAGACAAACCACTACAATTAACAAAATGGGTGTTTTTCATACCTATTTCTTGTGCTGTATAATTCATAACATCTACAAATTCTTCTTCACTACCGTACAATCCTTCAGCTGCTGCAATACAAGCATCATTACCAGATTGAATTATAATTCCACGTAAAATGTCCTCAACTCTTACTTGCTCACCAAGTGGTAGAAATGATCTTGTTCCTTCCATTCTCCAAGCTTTCTTACTTACTAAAAAAGTAGAATCTAAAGATAACTCACCTTTTTTAAGCTTTTCCTCTATAACATAAGAAGTCATTATTTTCGTCATAGAAGAAGGAACCATTTTTTCATGAATGCGTTTTTCTAACAAAATCTTACCTGTAGAATAATCCATGACTATTGCCTGCTTCGCTTTAAGAGAAATAGTTGTAGCCCCTGGGTAATGAATAATATTTACATCTTCTGCTAATTTTTCTTTTTTTATATTTCCTGACTTTTTAACACTCAGTTTTTTCTTAGCTGCAAAAACATAATGTCCTGTCAAAACAAAAGGTAAAACTAAGCATAATAAGCAAATAGTTCTTAAAATAACTTTCATCTAATTAATTATTTCTTTTTTATACAATGTACTTCAAGGATACTATAGCAACTGTATTTCAAATATCAACTAATGCGAAAGTAAGCTGCTACACTTGACACTTTGTCAAATGATAATAAATAATTTGCTAGTTTAAATTCTTGATGATAAACAGAAACCTATAACAATTAATAGTAGTATTAGTTTGGGAATTTTTAATTATCGACGGACTGGTATAATTTCCTGGTTTAGAGCTGATAAAGGTTATGGATTTATTAAGCCTGATGATGACTTAAAAGATGTATTCCTACACCTTAAAGAGCTAAAAAAGATTGGTCTTAATGGTATAGACACAGGACAAAGACTTTCTTTTGAGATAAGGAAGAAGAAAAACAAGTTAAGTGCCATTAATGTCAAATTAGTATAGTGGAATTGGACTATAAACCATATAAATTTAGTTTTCTTTAATTATTGAAAAGACTAATCAAAGAAATTAGAAGTTCACAAAGTGCGCACTTGGCAAATAGCTCAAGTGAACTCTAAAAACATTGGATAACATACTTTTATAAAAAGTGTCTTATTTTTTCATGGAAACTTTTTTGAGTAGGACAACTCATATAATTTAAAAAAAGTAATTAATACTAAAGAAACGAATTTTATTGAGCAAGCAAATTTATTTTGCAGATTGCGTATAACACTTTTGCTGCGCAAAGAGATGTTATAACTTTTTCGCAAACTCAGGAAAAGGAAATAGATTTTCAAGTAATGAATTTTATTATTTCGGTTTGGTCGGCTTCGGGGAATTGTTCATTTAGTTTTTGCTAAATGCGCACTTCAGCAATGAAATAAATTCCATTGCTGCGCTCACTAATTATTACAGATTAAGAAAAGAATATCTTGGTTAGTTTAATGCCTTACTTTGAGCGGAGCATTGAGGGTTTTTTCTCAATGAGGATGTGCGCACTTTGTGAACTTCTAATTTCCTTGATTAGTTTTTTCAATTCCATTATTTTTAGAGCGTTAGTGATGACTGTAAACCATCATTAAAATCAATTTATTAGCCTTTTTGCTTTATGCTAGGGGTTTACTGTTATAAGTGCCTCTGGCATGAAAGCAGTAAGTAGTTGTTTTTAAATGACTGTTTACAGCCCCTAGCACCATTTTAACAAGCTAAGAGGTTGATTATGATTAATTACAGATACGATTTCGAACTACACACTTTGAATGAACTTCCTGTTAACGACGCTAGATTATTCCTTAACATCATCGTAAATAACGCTGTAACTAAGGCACAGGCTATTCAATACAAAGAAAATACTGTGTTCGTAATATCAGAAGAACAATATAAAAAGTTAATAAACTGCTAATCTACTAATTTCTTATTTTGATGCGTTTTTAGCAGCAATAATTTGTTTAAGCTACCTCAGTATATTTTTAACCAATTGTACGTTTAAAAACGCATTTATTTAAGAAATAGAGCTATAAAAATCATACAACTCACCTATTTTTAAATATTTTGTGTAAGGAACTCAGGTTGACAAAATGTGGTCAGACGTTTAGTATTTCAATAATAAAT
>CAZRVJ010000038.1:0-4992 GCA_964603535.1 uncultured Candidatus Saccharibacteria bacterium | reverse complement strand
TTTTGTAATTATCATATTTAATAAGTTAAATAATAAGTTTTAGCCCACCTTTTTCAAGATGAGCTATTTTTATTATTTTGTTTTAGTTTTAGGAGTCTCAACTTCTTTAGTCTCAACTTTTATTTCAGCTTCTCATCTTTTTATCATTTTTTTAGCTTGATATAAAGATACTTTAACTTCTCTTCCAAATCTATTTATGACAGTAACAATTTCTTTTTTACTTGTTTCTAATTCTTCAATAGTTGGAACATTTGTTTTAATCATAGTTCATTAAATTAAGAATTAAGCATTTGTTACTAATTTAAATACGCAAGATGTCTTAGTTCAAACATTTACATATAATCAAGATGTTCAAGTTGCTACATCAGTGTCTATAAATAAACACCCTTTAGCATAACCTGTAGTTGTATCTACTGGTTTAGTAGTTCCTTGAACGATTACTTTATCTTGGTTTTCATCTCTTAACAGAATTGTTTCTGTAGAGGTTTTATCAAAAGGCATTGCCATAGTTTTATAGTTAAATTATAAGATTGAGAGGATTTTCACCTCTCTAGTTATTACGCTTTAATTTCAATATCAACTAATCTTTCAGCTCATTCAGCGAATGTTTTAACACCAAATTTAGTCATAGCTTTCATATAGTTTACAAAGTTTGTTGCTTGTGTTGAACTATCAACGAAAGTTACTTTTGGTTTAATGTTAGCAGCAAAAGAGATAGGTCTTCCTTGCCCAGCAATTAAATGTTTTACATTTGAAACTGTTTTCAAGTTGTTTGAAAAGTAAATTTTTAAGTCATTAATCATACCTAAATATCCACCTCCTTTAACAACAACTTCATCTCACATTTTAGTATCTCTTAATAATTGTGGAGAATTAGCTAAAAATCTTTTTTCTTTTGGTGAAATAACAATAAATCTGTTATCAGTTGGAACATTGTTTGCATCTAATACTTCTGATACTGCTGTAAGCATATCATAAACATTAGCTTTAGTTAAGATAATAGAGTTTGTCGAACCTCCGTTTGTTGCAGTTTCCATATTACCATCAGTAATATTGTAACCAGCATTTGCATATTGTGAAAAAATTACATCATCCCAATCTTTTGCAAACTTTTCAGCTGCATCTTGGATAATTTGTGAGTCAGGATTGATTTTTAATTCTTTGTAGTCTTCATCAGAGATTGCTACAGAGAACGCTTTTCTATTATCTAAAGTAAACACTTCATCAGTTTCAACTAATGCTTGTGTAGGGATTTCAGAATAAGAAGAAGGCATATCACTTGTAGTGATTTTTGCTAATCTTTGAAAATGTACTGTGTCATTTCCATCAAATTCTCATTCAAATTTGTTGTTAGTAATGAATTTACCAACGAAACTTTCTCTTAATACAGATTGTAGGACATTTGCCCAAGCTTCTGATTTAATAAATGTATTTGCCATTGTTTTATAGTTAAATATATAAATATTCAACCATTACTATTTATTTAAATCTAACTTCTCAATATTTTTGAGTTGATTTTTGTTCGTATTCTTTTCTTTGTGAATAGTTCATATTCAAATAAGTATCTGAATTAACTACTGAAAAACTTTCTCAACCTTGTTTTCAAGAAATAAGACTTTCTCAATAAACAGCACGGTTGTTTAGCAAGTCCTCATTGTCTATCATTACCATTTTATAGGCTTTTTGTATAGTTAATTTCGGATTTTCTTGCATTTCTTTCTCAATCAATTCTTTAAACTCTTTAGCATCAGGATTATTTCTGTAAAATTCTTTTACTTCTAATTTCCTTTCAATTAAAGTGTCTACATCATCAACCGATTGTGTTTTTGGTTGTGCTTTTAATTGTTTTTTAAGCTCTACTAATTTTTTAGTCGCTTTTTCGTGTTCTCTTTTTAACTTGTTGTAATCATCAACAGTTAATTCTCACTCTTCAACTTCTTCAAAGTCTTGAGTCGTTTCTTCTAAATCTTCAATTTGGTCTTCCAAATCTTGATTTTCCATTTCTAGTTCTGCCATTTCTAGTTTGTTAAGCAGGTAAAATATAACATTTTATTAAAATGAGTGTCGCTCATCTATTTCATTATACTATTTATAGTCTTTTGTCAAGAAAAAAAGAAGCTGTTAAGCTCCTGTTGTTAAAACCTCACTATCTATAAGTTCTTGAGGTATATTTTTTATCCGTTTTAAATACTCGCGTTCTTTTTGCTTCTGCTCGATAAAATTCACTTTTTCTTCTGCTGTCATTTTATTTCAAGTGAGTTTGTCTATATCTGCAATAGGAGTTAATAATACTTCTTCGATATCTTTTATTCTTAAATCTATTTCATCAGTGATTATTTTCCAACCTTTACTTCTTACGAAGTTTTGAATAGTTTTTACATCCATAAATTATAGTTAGATTATATCTTGTGTCGAAGCTACATTATTTCATTTCTGAATAGCTGCGTTTGTTAATTGTGCTGAACTTACATTTTGTGCTGACTCTAAAGCTCCATTTTCTTGCATTTGTCATTTCATCATTTCATCTCTCATCATAATTGCTTGATATCTATTTTGTAGAGCTTTTTGTTTTACTGGTGTTGGTTCTGCTATATTTATAATTCTGATATAAACTTCGTGTGGATCTGTTATATTGTCTATTTCAGCTCATTCGATATCGTTTTCTTCTATCATTGCTACTTTATCAAAAGCATTTAATTCGTGTGAAGTATAAGGGAATAAATCCATAATATATTCTTCATCTTCTCCTTGAGCTTCAAGCATTTCCCTATAAAGCATAACTCTTTCATCTTCACTTTTAGCTCCTGCAATTAATTGAGGTAATAAAGACATTCTATCAGCTTTTTTTGAATTTATCTCTTGTTCTCTTTCTGCTTTGTTTACTATTTCAAGTCTTAAATCATCTTGTCATATAAAATCATCTTTTCTAAATGTGTAATTTTTAGGTGAGTATGAATTATTGAAGAATACTTGTTTTTCTTCTGCTTCTCATAAATTAGCCTGATAAATTCTATACCATAAATATTTCCATCTAAACTTCTCAAACCAATTACCTTGTTTAGTTGCAAGTAAGAATTTAACATTCGCATTTCTTTGAGCCATTTCTCTTTCTCATAGTGTTGCATTTTGTGTTGATAATACTCAAGTAGTATTTCTATCTATTCAAGTATCAAGAGCCATTTGCTCTTCTAAATATGATTTTAAATTAAATGGCAAGTTTCAAATATTGTCTTTAGGAATAGAGTAAATTACATTGCTTATATTCTCATTGTCTCAGATATTTACAGGAATTAGTTTTCATTGAATACTCGGTTTTTGTAATCCTTTTAAGTCTTTAATTTTTTTTGTGTTTACAAATCTATCATCTCACATCGAACTTCTTATTGCAGCTGCTAACATTGCATTAAATAATTGTGAGTAATAACCTTGTTTATCTCTTAATAAATCAGGAATACTTATTGAAAGTGGGTCTCAAGGAACATAAGAATAATACTTTAAAGCTACTGGGAAATAAATCTTCATAGGATTTAGTTTTTCTTCTTCTGTTATTGCTGGAAGTTGTATTGTATCAAGTATAATACTTCTACCTTTTCAAAGTATAATTAAAATAGGTTTTCCATTATCTAATCTTGTAAAATGAAAGTAAATATCAACCATTTTATTGTCGGTATCATCTCAAGTGTCTGCATATCATCTAACTTCTTTTATCTTACTTCTGTTTAAATCCTGTGTGTATTCTTCTCAAGTATCTTCTAGTTTCCGTCATCTTCTTTTTACTTCATAAGTAGACATCTGCATTTCAATTCAAAAGAAACGATGGTCTTTAATAGTCGCTCATCATTCAGGGTCAAATATACAAGATAAAGGATCAATAACTCTCCATTTAGGCAGTATTTGTAATTTATCAAATCAGTCTGCAATCATAACTCAAACTCATTTCATAAATACATCAAATTGAAGTTTATAATCTAAAACTTCTACATCCATTTCTCCATAATCGTATTTTGCAACTTTGTTAGTATTCAAAGCGACTTCTCTATCAAATCTATTTCTTCATTGCCATTTAACACTTATTTTGTTTTGATAATAAATAGACATTAAAGTTTGAACTTGTGAGTAAATAGAGTGTATGTTTACTTTTTCTTTAGAACTTTCTAAAACATAAGTTTCTAAGTCTTCTCTTCTTTTATCTCTTTTAGTTTCTACAAAATCAAATCAGTAGCTGTATTCTTTATTGACTCTGTTGAGTAAATCTTGTTTATCCATAGTTTATTTTTAATATATATATTTTTATTTTACTTATTATTTTAAAATGTAAAGTTAAAATAAATCCATTTCAATTACTTGCTCTTGTTTATTTCAAATATCATAAGTGTTTAACATATTTACTGCACTAGCTAAAGAGTCTATAATATCATCGTGTTTTCAATTAGGGAACTTTAAAAGTTCTAATTCTAAATCAGTGCAAGTGTTATTATGAAATACCGACATATTAGAATATCTTGGTTGTAATATAGTTCTTATTCTTGCTTCCTTTTCTCATTGAGGTCTTATCTCATCAAGTGTAAAAAATATATTTCTAATATTCATTTGTTTCCTTATTTCTAAAGCTAACATTTTTTGATATGCAACTACTTCTATTCAAACTCTTCTGGGTTTCCATTTTAGGTAAGTTTTAAATACATTATCTATTATCTCATCTGGTAGCATTTTTCAAGCAATAACATCTAATACATAAATATTATTGCTTCTTGTATCAAGTCAAATTGTTACAATAGCTGTATTGTCTGCTTCTTGTTTTTGACTAATTGCTGGGTCTATAAAAGTTACAATCTCTAAATTATGAGGTTTTAAATGTTCTTGATAATATTGAAAATAATCTCTTTTAAAATCTCATCATCATTCATTAATTGGGTCTTGTTGATATTGTGAACTAAAAAAATAATCTCATATTTGTTTTCTTATGTTTTCTAATTCATTCAAATCAAATCT
>CAZRVJ010000037.1:1458-5121 GCA_964603535.1 uncultured Candidatus Saccharibacteria bacterium | reverse complement strand
GTGTCGTATGGGACACAAAGGAGAATTATCTAAGTATCATGAGCATAACGATGGTACAAGTGGTTGGGACATTAATATTAAAGATCACGATGGGCTTGGAAATGTTGATGATAAGATTCATGTGAGCGATCAAAGTAATATAGGTGAGTCGGGTAGTAATTTACTTTCTAGTGTTGTAGAGGCAGTTGGTTCTGTTTTTGATGCTTTATTTAGTAGTGATAATACTGATAGTAATGATAGTGATGATAAAAATAAAAAATAAGGTTAATTTTTTAAAAGACGCTTTTTATTTTAAAAAGCGTCTTTTATTTTTTAGTTATTAATTTTTCTAACTCTTGCAGAAGATCTTTTTTCTTCACCCCATCATCAATCAAAAGCAGAAAATCGCTTTTAGAAGCTGTTTTTTGCGTTTCTGGATTAACAAACTTTGTTCCGAGTTTTTTGGCTAAACAGCAAAGTTCCTCTCTTGAGAGGGTCCAAAGTTTTTGCCAAATCTCTTGCCACTCCTTTTTTGTATATCCTGGAGGCGTCCAATTGGTGCCAAAATACTCTTCATCTCTCTTTGTCTTTTGTTCCATTTTTTTATTATAACCGTTTTCCTGATAAAAAAACAAGGCGGAGTGTTGAACGGCTGAGCAAAGCGAAAAGAGGCATTTATAAACGCCTCTTTTTTGTTGGGATTTATGTTTGATGTATTGATGGGTAATGATGACGACCCTAACGACTATCAAAAAGAAGCTGCCATTCAAGCCGAGGAAGATCGGAAAGAACAACAAGACGAACAAGATGAAGAAGATGAAGAATAGGGATGCTATGAAAAAATATTTTGTATGGCCAAAAGACAATCAAGATGATTGTGATTGTTCAACAATAAATGATGATTTAGATTCGGTTGTTATTCATGATGGTTGGGATGATGTTCCAGCCGATGAGCAGAACCCGTCCGACTCCGACGACGATTAATTTTAAGGCCGTTCTTGTGAAAGAACGGCCTTTGTTTTATGATAAAATCATGATTAAATATAAATTTTTAATAGAAAAAGAGGCTTGTTTCGCGTATTGGGTGAGATTAATAGTTTTTTGTTTATGGCCTCAAGTTGCCGTTAGGTGGGAGAGGGGCGCCACTCCTAAAAGGGGCCAGTATTATTTTGATATATTTGAAGATTTTAATAATGAGGAAAAATCTTCATTGGAACAATTTAAAGATATTTTAGAGAACAAAAAAGGTGTTGCCCAGTGGTTTTGGGATAGATATTTGAATAAAGAAATTATTGATGATAAAGAAAGGGCTATTTGGTCTAATCTTAGAAATGTTTTGAATGATAAATTTGATAAAATTTGGGCATCGGAAGGTTTAAAACTAAAAGAATGGCAAAAAATTTTAGATGATTATGACTTTAATTTGAATGGCGTATTGGAAAAAATCATCAATTTTTTTGGCGTTAAAGAATTAAATGAAGAATTAAGTGTTTATTTAGTTTTGTCTTTTAGTAATCATGCTTTGCACGCTGAAACCAAAAGATTTGAAAATTTAATAACATTGGAGATTTCTAATCTTGATTTTAATAATTTGAATAAAGCAGTAAGTATTTTGCTTCATGAAACGGTTCATATTATATTTGAGCGATCCCAAAAAGATGCAATATTAAGAGCGTCTATTTCGGAGGCAAAGGAACCAATTGCAGAAAAATCGGAATTCTTCAATTTAACAGAAGCTCTTCAGAACTATTTTGTTGAAGAAAGCGTAGTCTCTTCTATTGCCGGACAAGGAGCTAATTATATCAATCAGAAATTTTTCCCTGAAAATATTACAGAAAAAGAAATGTCTTTTTTTGCTAATTTAAATTATAAAGAGAATAAAAACAATTATTCTTATCAAACTAAGGCTGCAGCATCTCAATTTGGCAGTCTTACAAAAGAGTATTTAGATGGTAATAAAGAGTTAGATAAAGAATATTATGATTTTGTGATTAAATCATGGGCGCGGTTTATGAGTGAAGATGAGTAGATTAACTTAGGAACGCTTTATTTCCCTTAATGATAAATTGGTTGTTTCGGCCGTAGGTTTTGCTTTTGATTTAGAAGGATTGTATAATTTATTTACAGTGGAAAAAGCATTGTGTTGGATATTCATTATTGGCTGGATTCAAAATCCGCAGATTTTGCTACAAGGGTTTTGCCCGAAAATTTTTCTGAAGCAATAAACAATGTGTCAAAATTGAGAAATAGATTTTCTAGAGTAGACATTTTTGTTGGCGACGATCTGTCAAAAAAGATGGTAAAGCGTTGTGCCAAGGCAAAAGGTATTAAGTTGAAGATATTCTTATGAAATTACAAACACCAAAAGGAACTAGAGATTTTCTTCCAGAAGATATGTTATTGCGTCGTAAAGTGACGGATATTTTATCTTCAATTTATCACACTTTTGGTTTCCAAGAGTGGGATGGTCCAGCTTTTGAATATTTTGAAACTTTATCACGCAAAAGCGGTGAACTTATTGCTGATGAAATTTATTGTTTTGAAGATAAATCAAAAAGAAAATTAGGGTTAAGATTTGAATTGACTACTTCAATAGCTAGAATAATTGCCAACAATCCTAATATTAAAAAACCATTGAAAGTTTTTAATATTGGAAAGGTGTGGCGTTATGAGAGGCCACAGACGGGTCGTTTTAGAGAATTTTTGCAATCTGACACTGATATTTTTGGCTCATCTAGTATGACTTGTGAATTAGATTTACTCCTTATGTCAGTAACCGCTTTAAGGCAAATTAATTTGGGGGACTATATTATTTTGTTAAATAATCGCAAAATATTAGAGTCTCAGTTACGAATTGCTGGAGTTGACCCGGATCAACACGCGGATGCTTTAAGAGCCTTGGACAAACTTTCTAAAATTGGTAAAGATGGGGTTCGTGATGAATTTGAAAAACGTGGCATAAATCAGGAAAAGTTTGATAAGATCATGGATTTTATAGACTTAGAAGGTGATAACAAAGAGCGCCTCAGAAAAACTAAAGAATTATTAAAAACAGATAGCCTTGGGTTAGAAGGAGTGAAGGAGCTTGAAGAAATACTTGAATTATCAGAAGGTGTTGGTTTAAATGGTTCTATTGTCATTGATTTAAGTTTGGTTCGTGGTTTAGATTATTATACGGGTCCAATTTTTGAAATTAG
This sequence comes from uncultured Candidatus Saccharibacteria bacterium, assembly GCA_964603535.1. GTDB lineage: Bacteria > Patescibacteriota > Minisyncoccia > UBA6257 > JAAZHW01 > DAONDV01. The sequence goes on along the minus strand of CAZRVJ010000037.1, from coordinate 1,945 downwards.
ATCTAAAGAAAGACCAGAGATTGGAAGTTTTGCTGGTGGGGGTCGTTATGATAATCTTATCAAGCTTTTTGGAGGGCAATCAACTCCTGCTGTTGGAATTTCATTTGGAGTAGAACGTTTAATAGAGATTGTTTCTAGTCAAAAAAAATCAGAAAGACCATTTTCTGACACAAAAGTCTTTGTAGGGAATATTTCCCCTGAAACTTTAATAATAGCTATAAAAATAACTCAACAATTAAGAGACGCTGGAATTTCTGCCGAGTTTGATTTGTCGGGTCGTAATCTAAGCAAGCAATTGGCACATGTCAATGCTAGCCAAATTCCTTATTGTTTTGTTGTGTTTTCGGAAAGTGAACAAAAATTAAAAGAAATGGCTACTGGGAAAGAAGAGATTCTTTCAGTAGATGAAGTCATAAAAAAGATTTTAAGCATATAAAATTTAATTAAAACACCAACCACTAAAAATGGTTGGTGTTTTTTATTTGGT
>CAZRVJ010000037.1:0-1448 GCA_964603535.1 uncultured Candidatus Saccharibacteria bacterium | reverse complement strand
CAATTTAGGATTGTATGTTTTGGCGGCGATTGGTTTTTATTTGGTATTAAAAAATTTTATTTGGCACACAAGATAAAGAGTAATATTTGCATTTAGCCAGGTTTTACAAGCTTGTGCTGGATTATTTTGATGTTTAAGATAAACATCATATAATATAATAAAGGTTCACAATAAGACTATAAGTTATGGAAAAGACAAAAAACAAAAAAGAAGGGGTTTCTTCTACTGAGAGAAATTATATCGTTATAGAAGATATTACCAGTGATAAATTGTTATCTAAAGTAAAAGAGAGAAATGATGTGGCTGGCCTCAGAATGCAGAAGCTATTGGATATGCCTGATTTAACAAAAAAAGAAAATTCCCCGATTAAATTTATTGCCGAGAAAATTATTAATATGCCATTATTTGTGGATTTTGATTTAATAAAATTTCCGGAAATTATTAGCGTCAAAAATAATTTTGATTTGTTAAATGCGCCCCAAGATCATCCCAGCAGGAAAGAATCCGATACTTATTATGTTGATAAAGATTATGTATTGCGAACTCAAACAACAAGTATGTGGCCATTTTATCTTCAAGATTCTAAAATCATTGATAAATTAAAAAAGAATGGCTCAGTAGGTTGTTTAAGCTATGGGAAAGTTTTTAGAAAGGATGAGATAGACAGAAATCATTTTCCTGTTTTCCATCAAATTGACGGATTATATATATGTGAAAAAAAGAAACAAGAAATGGGTGTCCCAGAGCTTAGTGATGTTTTAGTAGAAATCGCGCGCAATATTTATGGGGAAAAGGTGGAGCATAATATTACAGAAGATACTTTTCCTTTTACTGACCCTAGTATTCAGGTAGAAATACCAAGGGAAAAAGATTGGTTAGAGGTTTTGGGCGCAGGAGTTGTTCATAAACAAGTTTTGTCTAATCTTAATATAGACCCATCTATTTATAACGGCTGGGCTTTTGGATTTGGCTTAGAAAGATTAGCTATGATAAAAAATAACATCCCAGACATCAGAATATTTTGGTCAGAAGACGATAGGATCACTAGTCAATTTAAGGATATTGATAGTCAATATAAGGAAGTAAGTAAATACCCAATGACTTATCGTGACATTTCTTTCATTGTTCCAAAGAATACAAGTTTGAACAATTATTATGAAATTATTCGTGATTGTGCTGGGAATTTAGTAGAGGAGGTGAAGCTATTTGATAAATACGAAAACAAAGAAAAATTCGGAGAGGATAAAATTAGTTATACTTTTCGCACCGTTTATCGTTCTCCAGAAAGGACATTGATTAATGAAGAGGTAAATGGAATTCAGGAGAAAATTAGAGAGAGGACTGTTCAAGAATTAAATGCAATTTTACGTTAAATCTTTGAGATTAAAAATTAATGAGTATAGCGAAAAGAGGCGTTTATAAACGCCTCTTTTTTGTTGGTATTATTC
>CAZRVJ010000036.1:0-5492 GCA_964603535.1 uncultured Candidatus Saccharibacteria bacterium | reverse complement strand
TTAAATATAGAAAAAATAAAGTCGTTTAATATTTAAAATAAAAACCCCGATTAAATATTCACTTAAATCATGAATAACTTCGGGGCGACAAAAAATAAGGTAAAGGGTAAATCAATAAATCCCGAATCTTATTTAACGGGGCAAGTGAAAAAAATAGTTTCGTTGTTTATTATAGCGTCGTTTTTATTCGGAAGTGCTAATGCTTTGGCGCAAACAGAAGAAAATACCAAAGTTGGCATAGAGCCGGATAGCGTGTTTTATTTTTTAGAAAATTGGAAAGAAAAAATTCAGTTGTTTTTTACTTTTGATTTAGAAAAGAAGGTAGAACAATATACTAAGTTGTCGGAAGAAAGATTGGCTGAATACCAGAGAATGTTAGATAAGGGCAAAAGTGAAATTGCGGCAAAGGTTTTAATTAAATACGAGGATCAATTAAGTCGTGCTTTGGAAAATGCTAAAAAAATTCAAGAGAAAGAAGCTGATTCAACTAAGGATAGGGTGAAGGATGTGTCCGATAATATAGCTAAACATATCTTCGTTTTGCAAAATAATTTGGCTAATGCTAAAGATTCAGCCAAACAGGGATTGCAAAATGCCATTGAAGCGGCTAAAAAAGTTATTGAAAAATTTAAAAATACTGAGGATAAAGATAATGCTTTGGTGGGAGGAGATAAAGATGAGCATGATTGTATTGGTTCGGCTGGATATTCTTGGTGCGAAGCTAAACAAAAATGTTTAAGAATATTTGAAGAATGGTGCGCTGATCAGGCTAGAGAATTAGTAGTTAATGATATTAAGGAAGAATCGGGAGTGAAGTTTCAATATCAGGGTGAATCAGCTTTTACTTGGATAATTTCTAAAAACAATCAGATATCTTCTTGGCCGATGACCGGAGCTTACTATAAGGCTGAGGATGTGAGCATGGAGCAATATAATGAAATAGAAAAATATCTTAATGAAAATTTAGAAGTAGATAAATATAATCAGGCTGATGGTGTGCTTGGTGGATTGAGAGGTTATTTGAGTGGCTATATGGCCTGTGCAATGTCTTTTAATTTTCCTAACTTTGTGCAAAAAGAAGGGGAGCCAACAGTGCCCTTAATGGATAAGCGCACAGTGGAAATAAAATGTGGTTTTTTTAACAGTAATTTGGTAGACACAGCAAATAGATTTGAAAAAAATGGTAATTTATCCAGAAAAGACGACAAATGGGTTTTAATTTATGAAGAGGTTGGTAATCCCGCATTAATAGTAGAGTTGTCATTTAATGCCAATAGCATTTGTGAAAAAGGAAAGCAAAAAGATTTTTGTGTTCTAAATAATTTGAAAATAGGCAATAAAGTAAGAGTTGTGGGTTTTTTGGAAAATGGTAAATTAACTGTTTACACTCTCACTTGGTTAGGTAATGAATAAATATTTTTTAAACTGGGATATAATAATAAATTGACTTTTATTTATCTATCTGTTATATAAATTAATAGAACATATAACGAAAAAAAGGAGGGAACCATGCGTAAGTATCGGATTATTTTTAAGGGAGAGCGCAAAGATTGGGCGGATTGTTGGCACGGAGAAAAGGGTGAAGTCATTGAGTACATTTGTGCAGAAAATGACGATGACGCCAGGAGGCAATTGAAGCTTTTGAAAATAAATATGTATCCGGATTATTATGTTCATGGTAGGTTATTGAAGAGGTATACTATAATAGAATTTATAGAATTAAGACCCATCTCTTTTGTTGAGTAAAAATATCTAAGGCGACTATTGAAATAGTCGCCTTTTTTTATTGATTTTCACAAATAAAGTTATAAAATAAATTTATGTCAGAATTATTGGAATTACAAAAAGAAATAAAGAAAAATAGTAATAAGCAAAAAGCGGGTGTTTTGCAGAGATTTTTTAAAACTGGTAAGGGGCAATATGGAGAGGGAGATGTATTTTTAGGGATTATTGTTCCGGTGCAGCGCACTATTGCTAGAAAATATCAGAATATAGCATTACCCGATATTCAGAAATTATTAGATTCTAAGACACATGAAGAGCGATTAATAGCTTTATTGATTTTAATTTTTCAATTTCAGAAAGCTAATTCTAAGGCAAGAAAAATTATTTTTGATTTTTATTTAAAAAATACAAAAAATATTAATAATTGGGATTTAGTGGATTTAACTGCGCCGAGTATTGTTGGGGAATATTTATTAGATGGAAATAGGAAGATTCTTTATAAATTAGCGCGATCAAAAGATTTGTGGGAAAAAAGAATCGCTATTATCTCCACTTTTACTTTTATTAAAAATAATCAATTTGAGGACACTTTGTTGATTGCAGAGATTTTATTAAATGATGAGCATGATTTAATTCAAAAGGCGGTCGGTTGGATGTTGAGGGAGGTGGGTAAAAGAGATTTATCGGTAGAGGAAGAATTTTTGCAAAAGTACTATCAGAAAATGCCAAGGACTATGTTACGTTATGCTATTGAAAAATTTTCTGAGAAAAAGAGAAAATACTTTTTAGCAAAAGCTTAAGTGTCGGAGTCGTTTTATAAAAATAAAAGAAGTGGGGTTGAAAAAAATGATTTTCAACTGTAAAATATAAAAATATGGATATAAAAAATTACGAAACAATTGGAGTGCAAAAGCCAAATATTCTTTTGCCAAAAGAAAATATTGATTTGTCAAAATGGTCTGTAGTGGCCTGTGATCAATATACTTCACAACCAGAATATTGGGAGGAAGTTTATAAAAAAGTTGATGGCAGTCCTTCCACTGCGGCGATTATTTTTCCTGAGGTTTATTTAGAAAAAGATGGCAAATCCGAAAGAATTAAAAATATTCAGGAAAATACTAGAAAATACATTCAGGATGATATTTTTAATAGCTTCAATAGCTTTATTTATGTTGAAAGAAATATAAAAGGTAAAATTCGCAATGGTTTGATGGTGGCTTTAGATTTGGAACAATATGATTATAACAAAGGATCACAAACATTAATTCGCGCTACAGAAGGTACGGTTTTGGATCGTTTACCACCGAGAATGGAAATTCGCGAAGGAGCTTCATTAGAGTCTCCTCATATTATGGTTTTAATTGATGACCCGGAGAAGCAAATTATTGAAAGAATTGAACAAGAAAAGAATAATTTACAGAAGGTATATGATTTTGAATTAATGATGAATGGTGGTCATATTGCCGGATATTTAGTTGATGAAAAATTAGATGAAGTAATTATTAAGGGATTAGAAAAATTGGCTGATAAGCAAGTTTTTCAATCAAAGTATGGCGTAGGAGATGACAAGGGAGTCTTATTGTTTGCCATGGGTGACGGTAACCATTCATTAGCAACAGCTAAAGCTATTTGGGAGAAAAACAAAGCGACGGTAGGGATGGATCATCCTTCTCGTTGGGCTTTGGTAGAATTGGTTAATGTTCATGATGAAGCTTTGGTTTTTGAACCTATTCATAGAGTAGTGTTTGGATTAAAGAAAAATCCATTGGTAGAAATGGAAGGATATTTTAAAGATAACTACGCATATTTTAATTGCGCTGATAAAGATGAAATGGTAAAGAGTGTTGATGAGGCAAGCGGAAGACAAAGAATTGGAGTAATCTTTAATGGGCAATTTGGATATGTGGAAATAAGTAACCCACAATTTAATTTGGCCGTTGGCACATTGCAGAATTTTTTGGATCAATTTTTGAAAGATGGTAATGCCGAAAAAGTTGATTATGTTCATGGCTTGGATGTGGTTTGCGATCTTGGCAACAAAGAGTCTAATATTGGCTTCTATTTGCCGGGTATGGATAAAAATGATTTATTTAAGACCGTTATTTTAGATGGGGTTTTGCCTAGAAAAACATTTTCTATGGGCGAAGCAGAGGAAAAAAGATTTTATTTGGAATGCAGAAAGATAGCTTAAGGCGGTAAAAGGCGTTGCTTGACAGAGATATCCGCGAATAGTAATATATTGTTAGCTTTTAAGAATTTCAAAAGGAGTAATGACAATGTACAATGTCTATGTAGCTTTGATGAAGCGAGGTGAATTTGTTACTTTTAAAGAGGCTTTCAAATGTTTTTTTGAGGTAGTGCAGAAAAAAATAAGCGGGAAAGATGCTTTGAGTTTAGAAGCTTTGGAGACTGCTTGTTGGATAGAGGCTGATGTAGCTTCATTCTCTTTGTATTTTTATTGCTGTAAAAATTTAGCTCACGCCATCGGTTTATTAAATGAGCATGGGGAATTACAAGAGGATTATGAGTCTGGTATGACTGAAGAATTAGTAAGAGCTATTTTCATTGAATTTTTCGCGCGTAATGGAGAAATTAATTGCCTTTTTTCTCCGCAAGATATAAGGACTAAAATCATTGCTAACTATAGATAGAAGATGAATTAAAAAATGCCCTGAATTGAATCGGGGCATTTTTGTTTTTTGAAAATGCTGATATAATAATAAATATGAAGATGTTATCCTGGAATGTAAATGGTATTCGAGCCATTCATAAGAAAGGATTTTTAGAATGGATTTTGAAAGAAAATCCGGATGTTTTATGCTTACAAGAGGTTAAAGCAGAAGAAGGACAAATTCCGAAAGATTTGCAAGAAATTCCCGGTTATTTTTTCTATGTAAATTCGGCTCAGAAAAAGGGGTATAGTGGCACTGCGATTTATACGAAAATAAAACCGGAAAAAGTAGAGAAAAATATTGGTTTGAAACAATTTGATGAAGAGGGGAGATTTTTGAGGTTGGATTTTAAAGATTTTATTTTAATAAATTTTTATATTCCCAACGGCGGTCAGAATAAGGAAAATATGGACTATAAATTGGAAGCATATGATTTTTTATTAGATTATTTAGGTAAGTTAAAAAATAAAAAAGTTATTTTAGCTGGTGATTTCAATATTGCTCATCAAGAGATTGATTTAGCTCAACCAAAAGAAAATCAAAATAGTGTGATGTTCACTCCGGAGGAGCGTCAGCAAATAGATAAAATATTGAGTTTGGGATTCATTGATACATTTCGTCAATTTCATTCAGAGGGCAATAATTATACTTGGTGGGCCTATTACTCTTTTGCTCGGCAGAGGGGTTTAGGCTGGCGTATTGATTATTTTTTTGTTTCCGATGGTTTAAAAAAACAGTTAAAAGAAGCTTTTGTTTTGAATAATGTTGCGGGCTCCGATCATTGCCCAGTCGGTATTGAGGTTTTATAATGTTTATTGTATTATTAAATTATGAAAAAGTTATATCGTAGTAGAGAAAATAAAGTCTTTTACGGTTTGGTTGGAGGGTTAGGAGACTATTTTGAAATAGATCCGAAGATCTTGAGAGTAGCTTGGATAGCAGTCAGCATCCTCTCCGCTTTCGTACCAGGCGTATTGGTTTATATATTCTCTTGCATGGTGGTGCCTGTAGCGCCTAAAAAAGAAGAAAAACAAGGTTAATTTAACCTTGTTTTTTGTTTTTGAATAAAACCTAAATAATAAGTTGTGTTTTTGT
>CAZRVJ010000035.1:0-5618 GCA_964603535.1 uncultured Candidatus Saccharibacteria bacterium | reverse complement strand
AAATCCAAAAAGACCGTTTATGTGATGATTCACTTTGAACATCCTGATGAGGTAAGTGAGAAGACTGTGAAAGCTTGTTTAAAACTAAGAAAAGCTGGAGCTATACTCTTTAGTCAAAGTGTCTTTTTGAAAGGAATTAATGATTCGTACGATGTTTTATATAAATTATTTAGTCGTTTGATTGAAATCGGAGTAAAGCCTTATTATCTCTATCGTTGTGACCCAGTTAAGGGTATTGAACACTTCCGAGTACCGTTCAAAAAGGAAATTGAAATAGCGACTCTTTTAAGAAAAAATCTTTCTGGATTGGCGAGTCCTCTGTATGTGATAGATACCCCCAATGGAAGTGGAAAGATTCCGGTGCCACTTAATTTCTGGGATTTTGATTGTGAAAAGTTTCGTGATTTCAAAGACGAAGTTAAGGGTATAATTTAAGCAATAAAAAAGGCGACTATTGAAATAGTCGCCTTTTTTTATTTTTGAATATTTATTGCTTGTGCCGGACAAGAATCAATAGCTAATTTTAAACTTTCTTCATCAATAGTAGGGGATTTTTTTACTTTAGATTTTCCATTGCTATCCATTTCAAATATGTCTGAGGCTAAGGCAACACAAGTGCCGCAACCGATACATTTATTTTTATTTACAATAATTTTTTTACCCATATTATTAAATAAAATTTATATTTTATCTGGCGTATTCTACGGCCCTAGTTTCTCTGATAACATTCACTTTGATTTCTCCAGGATATTTGAGATCAGATTCAATTTTAGCAGCGATGTCTTTAGCTAAATTTAAAGCTCCTAAATCATCTATTTTTTCTGGTACTACAAATATTCTTAATTCGCGTCCAGCTTGAATGGCATAAGCTTTTTCTACGCCTTTAAATTGAGTAGCAATTCTTTCTAATTCTTCTAAGCGTTTAATGTAATTTTCTAAAGAGTCCCTGCGTGCTCCAGGACGAGCAGCGGAAATGGCATCAGCAGCCGCAACGAGATATGATTCTGGAGTTTCAAAAGGATAATCTTCATGATGAGGCTCCATAGCCTTGATGATTTCTTCGGGCATTCCATATTTTTGTAAGATTCTTTTGCCTAGTTCCACATGGGTGCCTTCTACTTCGTGATCAATGGCTTTACCGATGTCATGTAATAAAGCGCCCTTTTTAGTGGTTTCTAAGTTACCTCCTAATTCTCCGGCCAACATTCCGGCGATATGCGCCACTTCAATAGAATGTTGAAGAACATTTTGTCCATAGCTGTAGCGGAAATTTAATCTACCTAAGAGGTAAACAATTTCTTTGGGTAAATCTAAAATACCCACTTCATAAACCGCATTTTCCCCGGCTTCTTTTATCTTGTCGTTAATTTCTTTTTTGGCTTCTTCTACTTTTTCTTCAATCTTAGCCGGTTGGATTCTTCCATCTTTAACTAATTTTTCTAAAGCTAATTTCGCAATAGATCTTCTAATGGGATCAAAAGAGGAAAGGGTAATGGTGTCCGGAGATTCATCAATAATAATATCAACTCCAGTCAATCTTTCCATGGTGCGAATGTTTCTTCCTTCGCGACCAATGATTTTGCCTTTTAACTCTTCATCCGGAATGGAAACAAAACTAGTAGTCACTTCGGTAACATTGGAACGGCTTAATCGTTGAATAGCCACGCGCATGATTTCTAGAGATTGTTTTTCTATTTCATCGCGTTTTTCGCGTTCTAATTTTTGTAATAAACTAGTAGTTTCTTGTTTAGAGGTTTGTTCTATTTTTTTGAATAATTCATCAGTAGCATCTTTTTTGGTGAGACCGGCTACGCGTTCTAACTCTTTTTCTGCTAATCCCTGCATTTCCTCAATGCGGGCTTTGACGCCCTTTAATTTGGCGATGCTTTGTTCTAATTCTTTGTCTTTTCTGTCGTTTTCCGAGAGCTTCTGATTAAGAATTCCCTCGCGTTGATTCAAGCGTTGTTCAAAAACCGAAAGTTCTTTTTTTCGGTCACGTTCTTCGTTTTTTATTTCGTCTAAAATTTCCGCTGCTTTGTCTTTAGCGGCTAAAATAGTTTCCCGAGCTTTAGCGCGGGCATCTTCTAATTGGGCTTTGATGGTTAGCTCAATGGAGTTAGCTTTTCTTTGACCAAGGATATGTCTAATCCAATAGCCAATGCCAATTCCAATGATTCCTGCTAATATTCCCAGCAATGCCAAAATACGCGTACTCATTTTGCAATGATTCGCCTTTCAAAGTGAAATTTTTCCGACTAAGATCTTTAATTTCTCTTAGCGGAGTCTGATAAGCACAATTTTTCAAGCGAATTAGGTTTTATTTAATCTATTTCCAATATATTATTGGAAATAGTCAGGTGACTTAATATTTATTGGTATTATACAACGAATAATGCTAAAAATCAATTTTATGTGTGTTAAGAGCTAGAAGACTGAATATGGCTATAATTTTGTAATTTTAGTACTATATATCTATGAAAATCATTGTACAAAAGATAAATATAAGGCCAGAAATCTTTATGAGGGAGTGTGGCTATAGAATAATAGAAAACCCGCATCAGGGCGGAGAGGTAAGTTTTGCCCGGAGCTTGGATGGTAGGAATTTTTATCCTCGTTTCCATATATATTTGAATCAATCACCCGATATTTTAGAAATTAATCTTCATTTAGATATGAAGAAGCCCAGTTATGAGGGGACGACGGCTCATAGTGGAGAGTATGATGGGAAATTAGTAGAAGAAGAGTCTCAGCGTATAAAAAGGGTGGTAGAAAAAATAATTTCATCAGAAAATTCTCCTATTGCGAAAAAAATTGAAAAAAAGAAATCTTTTTGGGATAAAATATTTGGTGACGATGAATAGTAAGTCAGCATTATTTTAAAAGTATTATCTTGATTTTTTGTAAGGAAAGTATATATTGAAAATAGCAAATTAATTTTTTAATGAATTTAAAAGGAGGTGGGCATGACAAATGCGCTTATTTCAATTATTAAATTTTCTCTTTGGTCATTATTTGTTTTTTTGTTGAGTCTTGTGATTTTTTGGGCATCTAATCTTTTGGGTTTTCGCAGCAAAAAAAATGCGATTACCAATGGGGTGCTGGGTTTTATCATAGTTATTTTGGGTATGATGTCCTTTTTTGTTTTGGGAGTAAACGGTACTTCTTTTGCTGCTCTGCGTGCAGATGTCGTTTTTCTATTTTTATTTTTGATAGTTGTTGTAAGTATTTGTCTTTTGATTCTTTTAATAAAGGAAATTTTCATAAAAAAGAAAATTGTTTTGATTGCTCCTAGTTATGATGAAATTAGTGATGAAGAAAAAGATAAAATCACTTCTTATGTTTGTAGTTTAAAGAGCAAAAAGGTTAAGGTGTATATTTGTGCGGTAGAAAATAAGTATGATTATTCTTTGGAATCGTTGTTTTCTTCTATTCAGCATATTTTTTCCGCTGATGAGGTTCATGTTTGGTGTCCTCCTGACAATGGGCAGAGATTGATCTGGCTGAATCTGGGCATTTATTTGTCTTCTCGTTTTCTTTTTGGCTATAAAAGAATTGTTATGATTGATGGGGGATATGCTTTATTAGAAAAAGGAGAGTTAGGTAAATTCCTTTTTGGGTTAGAATTTGGTAATTGTTAATTTAGTAAAAAATAAAAAATCGGCCGCTAAAAGCGACCGATTTTTTTATTTAAAAGGGGGAGACATAGGGGATTCGCACCCCTGCTAACGCTTCCACAGAGCGTTGTGCTACTACTACACCAATGTCTCCAAGTACTATTAATACTATCGTTTTCGGGGCTTTTTGTCAAAATTATTATTTGTTATAATTATTAAAAGATGTTGTAGGTTTAAAAAATAATTGAAATTCCGAGAAGAATAAAAATAAAGGTCGAAGTAATTTAAAAACCAAATTCACAAATATATGTCAACAAAATGGAAAATTGGAATTTTTGTGGGAATCGTGGCAATTGTTTTGGCTTTTATAGCTTATAATCAATTTAGCATGGCTCCGACAAAACCAGAAGGATATATTGAAATCTCCGAGGTTAATGCTCCAGAAGCAACAGCTGATATTGATAATGCCGTGGACGCTTTATTATTATCCGCATCCGAAGAGCAAGCCATTTTTGAAAGTGAATTATCCGATGCTTCTTTATTGGAGTTGGATAATTCCGCTTTGAGTGATTTTGGCCAAACATATGATGAAAACTTATTCTAAAATAATTGCAGCTTTAGGCTTTGTAATTTTGGCGGGATTAGTTTTTTCTCCGATAGTATCGGCAAAAGCTGATTTTTTTGGTCAAAATAAACAAGAAAATGGTCAGGAGAAAATGGGTAATCGTGGCATGGGAAGTCCTAGTGCTACGCCTAGTCATTCTGTTAAGCCTCTTACCAAGAAAGGCGGTGTTAATTTTTGCGCCAATGTTGATAAGATGACACAATTAGAGACAAGAATGATTGATAACGAAGGTAAGATTGAACAAAAACGAGAAGAGCAAAAAAAGAAGATAGATGATCGTTGGGTTGAGAGAAATACCAAGCGCGAAAATAATCGCAACAAATGGGATGAAAATCGTGATGAGTTTTTTGCTAAGCTTGAAGGAAAGGCTACAACTGATGCGCAAAAGCAAGCCCTTTTGACTTTTAAAGAGGCGACAACAGCTGCTATTGCTGCGCATAGGATGGCGATTGATTCTGCTATAGAAGCTTTTCGTAAGGGCGTAGAACAGGCTATTGCTTCTAAGAAAACCAATGTTGATGCATTGGTTAATGCTTATAGAGTAGAAGTTCAAGCTGCTATTACGAAAGCTAAAGCAGATTGCGCTTTGACTAATCCTGATGCGGTAGCGATTCGCGTTGCTTTTCAAAGCAGAGTTAAGGCTGCCAAAGAAAAATTTATAACAGATAAAAAAGATATTGATAAAATAAATGATTCTTTGGAGTCGTTGATAGATGCAAAAAAGCAGGCGGTTGAAAAAGCTAATAATGATTTTAAGGCGGCTATAGAAAAAGCTAGAAATGATTTGAAGGCAGCTTTTCCAGTTCCAACCGCGACTCCTAGTCCGACTGCTACACCAACAACTAATCCTTAGTTTTTAATAACAAAACCGCCCGATAATATATCGGAGCGGTTTTGTTTTTGGTTTAATATGGGATTTATTATTTTTTAGATTGGGCTTTATGATAATTGGTAATGGCATTTTTTAAAGCTTGATCTCCTAAAACTGAACAATGAATTTTAATATCTGGTAATCCGCTTAATTTTTTAATAATATCTTGAGGTTTGATTTTTTGCGCTTGATCTATTTTCATGCCACCCTTTTCTGTAATCATGACAGAAAGCATGGAGGTGGAGGCAATAGCTGAGCCACAACCAAAAGTGCGCCAACGGCATTTTTTTATTTTTTCTGTTTTAGGATCAATCCAAAGCCAGAACTTCATTAAATCTCCACAAGCCGGACTGCCAGCTTCTCCATAAGCGTTGAAGCGAAAGGTCTTTTCTTCAGTGGCTTTGAGAAAATTTTGAGGATGGAAGAAATGTTTTTTAACGACATCAGAATAAACCCACGGTGTTTGTCCTTGGAGCAAATCTGCTTTTTTTATATTTTTTGTTTTTTT
>CAZRVJ010000034.1:0-5626 GCA_964603535.1 uncultured Candidatus Saccharibacteria bacterium | reverse complement strand
AATATCATCATCAAAAATCAAGACGATAAGGTCTTGATTTTAAAACACAATACCTTCACATGGCTTTTACCGGGTGGAACAATAAACAAAGGAGAAAACTCAATTAGTGGTCTAACAAGAGAATTAAAGGAAGAAATTGGCACCGATCAATTTAAAATTGAAAAAATTGTAGACATGGATACCTGGGAAGAAAATAACCAAGGATATTGTATTATTACTTTTCTAGGGTCAGCCCCTCAATTAAATAAAATAATCCTAAGCGAAGAACATATTGATTTTGCATGGATAGATATAAAAGAAATAGATAAATATCAATTTTGGACTGACAAGATAAAAGAAAGAATTAAAAAAGCATTACTTTAAAACAAAATGACGACTACTTAAGTCGTCATTTTGTTTTGTATCTTTTGTGCTATCATTTGAACCGTACAATGTTTATGTGACTCAGGAAATCCTGGGTGTCCGATGTCATCAATAGCGCCTTTTTCGTAAAACAATTAACAATTTGAAAGTCCCTCAATAGCCATAGAAATCCTTTTCAGTGCTTCTTCTTTCCCTAAAATAGTGGCAAGATTAAATGGATCTAAGGACTTATCCTTTCCAGAAAGCGCAAAACGCATCGGCCAGAGCACCACGCCTCTCCCATTTTCTGTAGCATAATCCCAGATAAGACTTCTAATTTTTTCAGCGTTGAATTCATCATCTTTAACCGAAGAGAGTTTACTAAAAATAAAAGAAAGGTGTGTTTTTGTCTGCATTATTCCCACCGATTCTTTTTTTTGAAGATTCAAAGGACAAGTTAAATTATCAATAGAATATTTAGGATACTCAAAAAAGTATTGCCATTCGTCACTATATTTATCACGCATGTCACTAAATTTTGAAATGCGTTCGCGAATAAAAGGAAGTAATCTTTTTAATAATAACATGTGCTTTTCTTGCACTTCTAATGGCAAAAAAGGAAGTAAAAATCGCTCAAGATCATCATCAGAAATCAAAGCTATATGTTTTCGATTAAACCAATCAATCTTTTCCCCATTAAATATCGCTGCGGATTTTTGCAACCCCTTTACATCAAAACGTTCAATAAGTTGAGCTAATGTGAACACTTCCTGATCATCACCTGAACTCCAACCAAGAAATGCTAAATAATTAACAATCGCTGCTGGCAAATAACCAGCATTTCTATATTCTAAGATTGAAAGGGCGCCGTGACGCTTGGAAAGCTTAGAATGATCTTTACCTAGAATAAGTGGCAGATGAATATAAACTGGCGTTTGAGCGCCAATTGCTTCTTGAATAAGTATTTGCCTAGGAGTGTTAGATATATGATCTTCACCACGAATAACATGGGTCACCCCCATTTCATGATCATCAACAACAACAGAAAAATGATAAATTGGTTCTTCAAAGCTTTTTGCAATAACAAAGTCTCCTAAGTCGCTTGTATCAAACTGAATATCACCCCGAATCTCATCTTTAAATACAACGGTTTTATGAGGATTTCGAAATCTAATAACTTCCTTCCGTTTTTCAAAACCATCCTCACTTTTTTGTTCATTAGATATATCTTCTTGTGACACGTAAGCCAAACCTTGACTTACAAGTTGTTGAAGATAATTTTTGTAAATATTTGTTCTTTCAGACTGATAATATAATTCATCAAAATCAAAACCAAACCACGAAAGTGACTCTAAAATATTATTTTCAAATTCCTTTTTTGATCTTTCCCTGTCAGTATCTTCAATGCGTAAAATATATTTACCATTGTTCTTCTTTGCGAAAAGGAGATTAAAAAGCGCCGTTCTTACTGTCCCAAGATGGACAACGCCTGTGGGAGAAGGCGCAAATCGCACCACTATTTTTTTATCGCTATTATTATTTGTAGTCATATGTAATTTTATTTTATTAATTCAAATTTTTGCTTAAAAAGTTTTAGTTTGTACTTTGTAGCAAAAATTAAGGGTTGGAGAATTTGCACATTCTTTCTATCCATAGGCAAACATTCTTTCTGCCAATATGAAAAATCATAGTTTTTAGGAATAGATGGCTTTAATGAAATATTATAATTTTCCGTAAGAATTATTCTGTTCTCTATTCTTTTACAAAAATACTTTTTTAGAGCAATTTTATCACTTTTTTCCAAAGAGCCATATTGAGTATCAACATCCATCCAGCCATATGGCTTCAAATAAACACTATTCCAAGAGTGTTCATGGATTGAATTATTTTTGGAAAAAACGACAAAACCCGTATTAATTTTAGTTGGTATTTTATTTATCCTACAAAGAGTGGCAAAAAACGCAGAATATTCTCCACAATCACCACAAAGCCTTTCAAAATCTAAATTTTTCATCCCCCTTTTTTTAACGGGATATTGATATTTAAAAGTATTTTTCGTGTATAAAAATATATTTTTAACAATTTCCAAAGGTTCTTTTGTATTTTTACTTAGAAGGTGGGCAATTTTTTTAGCGCTTTTTGTTTGTTCAAGAAACTGATCAGTTTTTGTCTGCGTTTTATAGATGACGGAATTTTTAGGAACGATTTTTATAATCTTTGGATTTAAGTCTTTTCTAAAAAATTCATTCTTAATTTTGAAATGGATATCTAAATTTACTTCTTTATTTTTTGACAAATCAAAATATAAAACACTATTTTTATATTTATCCTGATATTTAGATTTAATTGGCACAGAAAAAGAAAAATCACTGATTTTTTGGAAATCGTGACTAGTTGGTTGAGCGAACCAAATTTTTATGCCTGGTCTATCAGCCTTTATTTTAGCAGTATATCTAATTTTATAAGGATTTTTTAGTATATCCATATTGAGCATTATATCATAAAAATGGTTTTTCGGTGTAAATTCATTATTAAAGTGACGTATCAACATATCGTTTTTGTGCCATTTTTGGTTTGCTCAGCAAGCATCGTTGTAGTAGAATAAAAGTATTAAAAATGTCGTTATAGAACCAGGCTCAAGCTCAACGACTCATCAAATAAACATCATATGCAAGAAAATTTTGAATGTTCCAAAATATCTTCAAAAGAATCTGTTCCCACTGAGGATAGATGCGCCATACAACGCCAACTTATTAAAGATTTTTGTGAATCACAAAATAAAAATGACGCAGTGCAAAAAAATATTTGCGCGTTAGATTGGATAGAAAAATATGCCGATAATTTTGATCAAGTAAATAAAGATTTAATTGCCTCTTATAAAAATGCTCAAAACGAAAAAGACAGAGAAGATGTTTTAGATCAAATCCAAGAAGAATTAGAAAATCTTAATCAAATCAACGGCTAATTTATCTTGTCATCATTAGAGAAAACAAATCTATGTCTTATTTTGTTTATATTCTAGAATGCGCGGACAAATCTCTGTATACCGGCTATACCAATGACTTAACAAAAAGACTAAAACAACACAATGACTCCAAATATGGCGCTAACTACACTAAATCCCGCAGACCCGTTATATTAAAATATTCCGAAAAATTCTCAACCAAAAGCGAAGCATTAAAACGAGAAATAGAAATCAAAAGCTGGACAAGAAAACAAAAAATAAACCTCATCACAAAATAAAAAAACCGCCGATTGTTAAAAACAATCGGCGGTTATTATTACCAGCTTTGTCCCCTGCTATTCATCACTAATTTTTCCCAACAATCATCACAATGAATGCCACAAGACAAACCATGATCAATTCTTTCTTCGCCTAATTTTTTTTCGCAAGTGCGACAATATGGAATATCCAAATCATCAAAAATAACAGGAATCCTTTTTTTCATTTCCACAAAAAGCGGAATAGTAATTTCTCTCATCTGCGGATGAGCCTTAAGAGCACAGCGCAATTTAAAAAAATGCCTCCACTCACGCAAATCATAAGTGATAATTATCTCCGTTTTTAAAGAATTCGGCAAAACGCTTCGCGCTATTTGTGGACTTTCTCCAAGCTCAATCATTCTATTATATGCTTTTTCACTGGCCAACATATGGCTAAACCACACATCAAAAGAATCGGGATTTTTTAAATGAATTTTAATATCAATAACCGTAATCTCATTGTTAAATTTTCCCTTGGAATAATTACAATAGCGAGTTGACTCTTGAGAATAAGCCGCCAAACGATGACGCACAATCTCGTGACTCACTCCTCTATCGCAAACAACCCCAACCGTAACCTTTTCGTGTTCAATCACACTTTCGTGCCCACTGGCTATAATATTCGCAATAAGCTTTGCAGCAGAATCAGATGTTATTTTATCTTCACTTTTATAACAAATTCTTCCGTAACGCTCTAATCTTTGCAAAATTTCATTACCATCAACATATTCAAAAGTAAAAGATGGATTAATAATTTTCATTTTTCCTCCTTTTTTCTCTATTTGTATATAGAAGATTTCTAATTTTTAATCAGCTTTTACCATACTAATAACCAAAATACCCATTGTCAAATTGATATTGCATAATAAAAATTGACGAATATAATAATAAATATGAACAATTTTGAAAATAAACAACTAAATAGAATCATTAGAGAAGAAGAAAAAGGATTGGAACGAGAAAAAATGAAAGAACTAAATAAATTTCTCTATAATATAGCAGAGAATCTTCACGCTGAAGGATTACCCGTAAAAGAGGATGGAAGAATTGATGAATCTGGTTTTACCGAAATCTATCCTGAAAAAGAAATTCAAAATGATATCAAAAGAATAAATTATTATAAATCTCAATGGGGAGAACAGGAGAACAGAAAAGAAACCAATGGAGAAAAATTGGAAATGCTTAAAACGGCCATTTTTAACAAATTTCTCGGAGAAAAATTTATTATTACTCGCTCTACTGAAATAGATGATGTAGATAATAAAGTTGATAATGTTATTGTGGAAAAAGAAACCGGAAATATCGTTTCTGCTTTTGATGAAATCAGTGAAATCAACGACTACCGCTACAAAGAAAAAGTAGAAAAAATCATGGAAAGAAACAAAAATGGAGCCTCTCTCAAATATGGATTATCATTAGATAAAAATGGAGAAATTAAGCCTTCATCTAAAATAGAACACATTCCCCTCTTTTATTTAGCTCTTCCTCAAAAACAAATTGAAGAAGGAATTAAAAACTTCAAAATGGACTCTATTTCTGAATATGAGAAAAAATTGTTTGAATATTTTATTCTTAGCATTGAAACTCAAATGAAAGGATTAGAACTAAGAAATGATTCTCACCCAGAGTGCCAAAAGAAATTAAAACAACTTGAAGCTTCACTCAAACACATCAAATAACCATAATCGCGATAACAAAATAAAAATACAATTTTATGGAAGAAAACCAAAACATTATTAATATAGAAGATTTTAAAAAGATTGATTTACGCGTTGCCAAAGTTTTAAAAGCGGAAAAAGTGGAAAATTCTGATAAACTTTTACGCCTAGAAATTGATTTGGGCTTTGAACAGCGTCAAATTCTAGCCGGGATTGCTTTGCAATACCAACCGGAAGAAATGATCGGCAAACAAATCATTGTTGTAGCTAATCTCGCGCCTAGGATGCTTCGCGGCCTAGAAAGCAGGGGTATGCTTTTGGCCGCTTCTGATTCTACTGGACAAATATCACTTCTTACACCA
>CAZRVJ010000033.1:1157-5664 GCA_964603535.1 uncultured Candidatus Saccharibacteria bacterium | reverse complement strand
CGCGAAGGAAAACTAAGAATCTCTGTCTATTCTCATAATTGGAAAGGGAAAGATTCTTGGTTCTCTCAAGAATCTACCCAAAAACGAACACGCTCTTGGTGGAACTGGTGGTCCAGAGAAATCATTCTGCGACTGATGCCTCTCTGGCTATATAAAATTATAGCCAGATGATCATAGGCGGCGAAATCTGCAAACAGATTTCGCCGCTTTTTTATTTAAAAACTACTTTTACTGGCAAATTATACTTTTTACTTAATTCCAAAACCTTATTACGCAAATCAATAATATATTTTCTATAATTTATTTCGTTCAAATAGATCTCTTTATATTTTTCCAATACTTTCGGCCAATATTTTTTCAAAACATTGGTTACCCCTGTCCAATTCGCCCCTTTAGTGTTAAAAGTATCAACTAAGGCATATTCCACTCCTGCTTCGGATAATCCCTTAAAAATATTCTCCAAATCCGCAAAATAGGGCAAAATCGGGCCAATAAAAGCAAAAGTGCCAATACCCGTTTGCTTCAAAATTTTTAAAGCTGCAAATCTTTTTTGTGGTGATGAAGCTCCGGGCTCTAAAATTTTCTGAAATTTTTCATTGGTAGTGGTAATTGTAAAACCGACTTCCAAATGTTTCATTTTCTTTAAAATATCCAAATCCCGCAAAACCAAATCAGATTTCGTCAAAATATTTAAGTCCATATTATAATCAGTTAAAATCTCCAAAATTTTCCTAGTCAATTCGTATTTTCTTTCCAAAGGATTATAAGCATCGGTAACGCTGGAAAACATAATGGAACTTCTTTCCGGTATTTTTTTAATTTCTTTGGCAAATAATTCCACTGCGTTTATTTTAGGGTAACAAAATTTACCCCATTCGGCTGATTCATTCAAAAACTTCTTCATAAATTGCGCATAACAATAGACGCAGGAATGTAAGCAACCAGCGTAAGGATTAACCACAAAATCCGCTCCGGGTATTTTACTGGGAGTAATAATAGTTTTAGCTCTTATTTCCTTCATAACATTAAAGGTTCAAAATAATCTTTTCAAAAGCCGTAATATAATCTATTCTCCCGGTTTTTACGCCCAAATCAATCTCAGCCAGATCATCAAATAATCCCAATAATTGTTCTCTTTTAAAGTTTCTTAATTTTGATTTTATTTTCTGAATCTTATAAGGATGGCAATCTAATTCTTTTTCTCTGCCCAAAACCAAATAAACAGCTGTACGAACTTGATCTATAAAAACATTAAAAAGCATCCCCTCGTCTACTCCCGAATGGACAGCCTCTTCAAAATTATAAAGAGCCTTCTTCTTGTCTTGCTCAAAAAAACTATCAAAAATTTGGAAAATATTGGGATGCGCTTCCAAGACCGACATTTCTAAAACATCGTTCTTAGTAATTTTTTCATCCTGTTTATAATCTCCAATTTTTTTTAATTCATTAGCCAAACGCCAGGTATCAGAGCCGAAGGATTCAAAAAGCAAAGATAGGGCCGAATCTTCAATATTAAAATCCTTAAATTCTTTTTTAAGCCAAACTTTGGCTTCGGAAAAATTTTTAAATGTTTTATATTCTTGTTTCTGTTCCGCTTTCTTTATTACCCAATCCAATAATTTCTTTCCCTTTTCTTTAAGTTCGCTTGCGTGTGTTTCAGAAATAAGAAGAAAACTTTCCTGCGATTTGGTAATATCTGATTTTTTTAAAAACTCTTCCAATTTTTCCACGCTAGAAGCAGTGAAAAAATTATCCGCTACTGCTAATTTTTTAGAAGCGAACATGGAAGAAATTTCAAAAAACTTTTTCAATTCATCAAACCCATCCTTGTCTTTTAAATCAAATTTTTTAAGGCCTAAAAGACCACCATGCTTCTTTTGAAAAACATTAATATATTCTTTTGTTTTTTGATTAATACGATAACCGTCGTTTCCGTAAATTAAAATAATCATGATAATTTCTGACACTTAGGACAAAAATGAGCTGATCTTCCTCCCATTTTAACTCTTTTTATCTCACTTTTACAACGCAAACATTTTTCTCCTTCCCTGCGATAAACTCTACGTTTATCAACATAATAACCCTTCTCCCCCTCTACATCGCGATAATCACTAATAGAAGTACCGCGTAATTTCACTGCTTGGGTTAATATCTTTTTAATCGCCAAAAATACGCTCTTTAATTCTTTTTTATTTAATGACTTCGCTGAACGAAATGGATGGATCTTAGCCTCCCATAAAATATCATCGGAATAAATATTGCCAATGCCGGATATCACATAAGGATCCATTAAAACTTGTTTAATTTTTCCGGATTTATTGCCAATAATTTTCTCAAAGTTTTTAAAATCAAAATTCTTTTCCAACGGCTCCGGACCCAATTCTTTAATTTCTTTTAAATTTTCAATATTTTCTCTACTAGCAAAAATTACTTTAGCAAACTTTCTCAAATCGGACAAAGCTAATTGCCAACCGTTATCAAAAGACAAAATAAAATGGATATAATCATTAACTTTTTCCTGCATCGCGCCTTTTAAAGAAGCACTTAACTTTTTCCCCGCTATATTCCATTTCCCATATAACAAATGGCCCGTCATTTTCTGATGAATCAACAACATCTGATCGTCGCTTAAATAAATGAGAATATTTTTAGCCCGACGCTGAACATCAATAATTTTTAATCCCTTAATTCGTTTTTCAAAAACATCTACTTGCGGTGCCCTGGCCAATTTAGATTCTGTCATCTTTTTTTGTAAAAAAATCTGACGGGGAGAATCAAACCAAACCGATTCTATTTTTCGGCCAATAATTTTTTTTCGCAAATCGCGCACAATTGTTTCTACCTCCGGTAATTCTGGCATAAAACAAAAAGTTAAAATAAAAAACACAAAACAAATAATAAAAATCTTGTTTTGTGCCTCTTATTTTATATTCCTAACTATTCTCTGCAACAATCAAGAATTTTATTAACAATTTTCCCTAATTTATCAAAGATTGATGATTTTCCAGACTCATCAAATTTTATTTCATCCTCTTCTGCGCTACTTTTTTTAACGTCTTCCACGTCTAATAAGTTTAAATTCAAACCCCAGAACATATTCCATAAATCAAAAGCATTATCAAACAATTCTTTAGCCTTTTCCTTATCACCCTCTCCCAACTTCTTAGTGCCTACCTCCATAAAACGCATAGAGGCCGCCATAAGATGCTTAGAAGTGCACCAAATCTCGCCTTCCGGCTGTTTCACTATTTCCGCTAAATATTTCTTTCTCATCTGTCTTGCCTCATTTAATAAATCCAAATAATGTTGTTTTTTGGTTTTTTCATAAGTGTAAAACAAATGTTCTTCGATAGCGATTAAATTCATAACCGCTATACCCAAATCTTCCTTTGAAGAAAGATCAACTTTATCTGCTTCGGAAAAATTTTTTACTTTTTTTAATAATTCTTTAGAATCCATACGAATTTATTTTTTTAATCTTGAGAAAACAAAAATATCCTCAAAATTAGCATAAACCGACTTGTAAAATAAAACTAGCAATTAATAAAAGCACTATAGGAATAATAACTTTTTGAAAAGGGAAAAGTCTTTTTTTCTCCGCTCCCCTGCGTACAAACTTTTCTAGCCACAAAGATATGACCGCGACTATGATACCCAAGCCGGATCCAAAAACCAAACGATTTAATCCTAAAACTTTCTGACACTCAGCATCCAATAATCCTGCGTAATGCATAGGCACAAAGGTCAATAAATACCACAAAGTAAGAGAAACTAATAACACCCAAAAAGGTTTTTTCTCTTTTTTTCTTAAAATCCAATTAAAAGTCCAAATGGATAAAGCTAAAATCAGAGCTCCAATCCAAAGACCGGAAATAACATCATCAACTTTAAGCCAACGGGATAAACCTACGCCGGCAGCCAAACCAACTGTACAAATAGGACACATATTTTTAAATTTAAAACTTATTTCCAATAAAACGACCTAACTTATCTATTTTAAACAAAAAGCCACAAATAAGCAATCTAAAGAAAAAACATTTTAATTGACAATAATGCCTAAACACTGTATGATAAAAACAGCAAATAAAAAATGAGGAGGCATCATGAAAGATCAAAGCATCATAAAGTATCTGATCATCGCATTCGCAATGATCTTCTTCTGGGGGTCAGCAATATTATTTTTTTATAGCAAGTATTTAATCACTGTTATTTTTTTTATTATTTTAATCTTTTTTCATATAAATTATGAAAAAATAAGAAAAAGGGACGAGGCGAAAAAGCTGGAAGAACACGAATAAAAACTGAGCGCTCAAGATTAAATCTTGAGCGCTATTTATTTAGCTAAAATTCGCCAAAAATACACAAAAAAGACGCGTAAATACTGGGGAAGGTAAGGCGACAATCGCCTTTTCAATCCTCAAAAACAAGGAGGTCATCCACAGCTAAAAAAACAAAAAGGAGCCGCAAAGCGGCTCCTTTTTCATTTCTATATTTTTACCTTAAAGTC
>CAZRVJ010000033.1:0-1147 GCA_964603535.1 uncultured Candidatus Saccharibacteria bacterium | reverse complement strand
TAGCTAAAAACCACCAAAAACAAAGTCTCGCTCTTTAATATAAAAATATAATTCAACAACAAGGAGTACCCGTGAAAAAACACAATGTAGTAGTGGAGAAATAATCCACAACTAGAGATAAAAGGAGCCGCAAAGCGGCTCCTTTTTCATTTCTATATTTTTACCTCAAAGTCCAACCGCCATCAACCACAATAGTCTGCCCAGTAATATAATTTGCTTTTTCTGAAGCTAAAAAGACAACTGCATTGGCGATATCTTCTGGCTCGCCCATTCTCGCCAAAGGAATCGCGGCAATTGTTTGTTTTTTTGATTCTTCAGGAGCAGCCGCGCCAGGAGTATTAATTCCGCCCGGAGCCACCGCGTTAACATTAATTTTTTTAGATGCTAGTTCCAAAGCCAAAGCCCTTACGAAACTATTAACTCCGCCTTTAGAAGCGCAATAATGCGTTAATCCTTCAAAGCCGATAAAAGAAGCAATAGAAGAAACATCAACGATTTTTGATCCCTCTTTCATAACTTTCACAGCAGATTGAGAACACAAAAATACACTCTTTAAATTCACATTCATTACTCTATCCCAATCTGATTCTTTCATATCCATAAAAGGCGCAAAAGGAAAAATCCCAGCATTATTTACCAAAATATCCAAACGACCAAATGCTTCTATGGTCTTCGCCATTAAATTATCAACCTCAACCTTATTAGAGACATCGCATTTAATTGCCAAACTTTTCACGCCCAACTTTAGCATTTCTTGAGCTGCTTGCTCGCTAGTAGCTTGATCAATATCGCTAATCACGACATTACAACCCTCCTTGGCCAAAGCTGTGGCAATGCCTAGTCCGATCCCCCGACCAGACCCGGTCACAATAGCCACTTTATCTTTAAACATATTTTTTAAAAAATTAATCGACTACACTCATATTATAACAAAATATAAAACTCCCGGTCAAAAGGCCAGAAGCTTTATTAATAGATTATATAATTTTTTTAAAAAAAACAGCCCCAAGCGATTACCGCTTGGGGCTTGAGACGTTTATTCCTTCTGGAGCGCGGGGAGCGCATCCAGATGCCTCCCGATGTTCTTGCGGCGGATAATCCATCCGCTGGATCCGGACATTGAATAGTCCGGAACCGCCATCTCGTC
>CAZRVJ010000032.1:3046-6103 GCA_964603535.1 uncultured Candidatus Saccharibacteria bacterium | reverse complement strand
TGTGCTCCTTCTAAAATTGTAAAAAACCAATAAAGCTTTTTCTTAAAAGGAAATTCTTGTCTCCCCTTCATCAAAAATGAATCTTTCAAAAAAATAAAAGAAAAGAACGCAAAGTTTTCTGCTCCATAAGCCCAACGCCTTTGTTGCTTGTATTGATTTACAATTGTTCTCCAAAAAGTCTTATCAACATTAGCATCCATATAAGCTGGATAAAATAACGGCACCACTTTCCAATCGCCACGATAAAAAAGCAAACACTGCCAGAAAATATGAGAGTCTTCAGAAACAACATTCACCTTCCAAAAATCAACATCCACCAAAGCCTTAAATGCCATGGAATGTGAAGAAAAAGTAGTTAAACGCTCTGGTCGTGACTGTTGCATTAATTGCCAAAAGGTAGAAGAAAAGGAAACTACACGAGCCAAAGCCGGAGCCACCCAAATATTATTGGAAAAAATTGGAATTGGTTGGAAACTGGATTGCAAAGGATTTTTAGCAGTTAAATAATGATAAGTTAAACAAGCAAAATATCCATCCGGCACAACCGTATCAATATCAAAAGAAGAAACAACTATATTCTCATAAGAAATTTTTTGGCTATCAATAAATTTTTTGGCCTCTCTGGCTGCCCAGGTTTCATTAGAACCCTTTCCCGCTATTTCTCCAGGAACATCGGCAGGATGCTCAGAAATAATAAATTTAAAAAATTCATTGCCCAAATCTTTTTTCACTTTTTCCGCTATCTCTTTGGCTTCTGCCCCTACTCTTTGTTCAATTGCCAAAACCACAATCATTTTTTCTTTAGGATATTGGCAACGCGCTAACGATTGAACGCTAGGAAAAACCACATCCAAGCCCTCGCTGGTCATAGGTAAAATAATCAAATGATAAATTTCTTTCCAATCAGTAACCGGCAAATTATACTTCTCCTTAGGCAAACTCTTTAATTCCTCCAACCAATTTCTTTTCAAAAATATTTTCATTACTTTCAGACTATTGGAAAGATGGAATGACAAAAAAATTGTTTTAACCAACCAATAAGTGTCAAAAAGAACGATAAAAATCGCGGCAAAGACCGGGAGCTTCCAAGAAGCAATGAAAATCAAAACAATTGTCAGCCAAGACAAAAGTCCTGGCAAAATTTCAAAGAAGCGGAAAATTCTCCTTTCTTTAGGATCTTTTAATTCCGTTGCTCTACCTATTTTTAAATAATACTGTTCTAATGAAATCATAAATAAATATTTTTGATAAAAATTGCTCTATTGCTTCTATTTATTCTTTGGAAAACAAAACTTCGCAAATAAAAAGAGTAAGAAGCCTCAGTTACCGACCTTGAAAGATCATGTCTGATATATTTTAGACAATGAATTATTATATTATTTAATTAAATTTAGTTTAGTTTAATTTATCTTTTTTTTCAATTATTTCAAAAAAATAAAAAAGCCCCACTCATTTTTAGCTGGGGCTTTTTCCATTTATAAAAGATGTGCTTAATATTCTGAAGAATATTTATATATATCTAACTCAATATCAGTAAATGAAATTTCTAAACCCCATCCACGTCTTAAAACGGCTCCGGATGTCAATTCAACATCTGGCGCCTTAATTATAAGGGGAGAAACAAATCTAATATATCTCAAATAATACAAATTCAATAAAATACAAATAAATTCTTCATCTTTAAAGATAAATTTCTTATTTATCAAATGCTCCTTCAAATTCTTAATAGATAAACGATGTGATCCTGCTGACAATAAAATATTCACAATCTCAAATTCCATCTTCTTTTTTAGTTCTGAACCACAATTAGCCTTATTCATTTTCACCTCCCATTTCCTAAAAATTATTAATAATTTTAACAATTCTATTAAAACTATAAATCACTCAAAGCAAAAAGTCAATTAATTGACTTTTTTAAATATTATGATATGGTAAAGTCAGCAAATAAATAATTTAAAAATGGAGGTTACCATGAAAAAAAGCCTTGTTTCCGATATTAATTTAAAACATGAAATTGAAAGCACGAAAAATGACAATGATGAAATAACTGTGTTTTTGTCCAAAACATTAAGTGGTTGCATTTATTTAGTCATTGATTGTTCCGCAAGCATGAGAGGAGAAAAGCTAAGTAGCGTCAAAGAAGGCACGAAAAATTTTGCTCTAAATGCCAAAGCAAAATCCTATTTGATTGGCTTGATTAAATTCAGTTCAGAAGCAACTCTTGTGGCCGAAACACAAACCGATCTTATAAATATTTATCATAAAATTGATGAGCTTGATACCAATGGAACAACCAATATGGCCGACGCCATTATAATGGCTTCTGAAAAATTAGAACGCCAAAATGGGGCGCGCATTATGATTATTGCCACTGATGGCATGCCAAACGACGAAGAAGCTGCGCTAAAAGCAGCGACTCAAGCTAAAAAAAATGAAATTGAAATTATTGCCCTAGGAACCGACGATGCGGACGAAAAGTTTCTCAAACAAATCGCCTCTTCCAGCTCCTTTGGTGTAAAAGTTTCAAGAAATTTAATCGGGAAAGCTATAGCGACTACGGCCAAAATGTTGAAACGACCGGGAGGATAAAATGAAAGAAAATCAATGGAAAGACTATTACCAAATTTTAGGAATTAAATCCGACGCTAGCCAAGAAGAAATAAAAAAAGCTTTCCGCCGATTGGCGCTTGAATATCATCCCGACATGATAAATGGCACAAAAGAAAAATTTCAAGAAATTAATGAAGCTTATGAAACTCTCAAAAATCCAGGAAAGAAAGAATTATATGATATTGAATGGAGAAAGGAACGGCTTCCTAAACCAAAACCCATTATCAAGCCTTCCGTTGTTTCATATAAAGATTTAGAGCCAAGAAAACCCATTATTGCAACATTCATCGTTGAAAATTTAGGCGGCCCATTTGAATCAGTCAGTTTCAAAACTTCTCATAAAGATTATGTGAAAGTAATCAATTGGGAACCAAATGAAAAAGCAATAGAAATTAAAGTGGAAATAAAATTGGATGATTGGGATTTGACTATGGAAGCGTATGTTAT
>CAZRVJ010000032.1:0-2946 GCA_964603535.1 uncultured Candidatus Saccharibacteria bacterium | reverse complement strand
TTAAAGTGGAAATAAAATTGGATGATTGGGATTTGACTATGGAAGCGTATGTTATCGTCAGACTAGACGGAGAAACAACGTATGCAACAATCAAAGCTGAAACTAAGTCAGAGCCAACATCAGATTCCGAACCAGAATATCATTATCACACTCAAACATCAACACCGCCATCTTCACAACCTACATATTCATCTTCAAAAATAAATTGGACTCCGATTTTCTGGATATTTGCCGCTATCTTTCTACTATTTGTGATAATTCCTAAATCAAATAATGATTCTTACAAGAATAAAAACATTGAAACTACACAAATAGAAATTCCCACTACTCCTGTAACACTAATTGCAGATGAATCGTTTTCTCCGGAAGTCACACGCGCCAAAGAGATTATGGGAAAAAATTTTATCGGACCAGAAACCGTTATGAAGCACTTTAATATCCTATTAGATGAAGAAGGAGTAGAAGCTTTCAAAAAAATTCCATTTTCCGAAAAAACTTTATTGGCTCATAAAGATGATTGTATTCTCGTAGCTGATTTCGGGATTTCCCTTGCTTCGTTAGAAAAAATATTTACCGATAAAAAAGATATCTTATTCGACACTACGGAGGACAGTAATTATAATATAACGTTCAAAGATTATGAAGCAGTAAGAAAACATCAATGGCATTTAATTTATAAAAGTCCTCTCCCAAACCCAACCTACAAAAATTACAACGAACAAATAAATTATCTTCCAAAAGGATTATACATACTGAAAGTTGCCAGCATAGCGTATGCGGCTTTACTTTATCACTTAAAAACGCAGGAATACCTATTTTTTGATGAAATACCTAACTCAAATGATAAAATTGAAAAAGATATATCGGGTTCAGATATTGGTACCATTAAAGATAAAAATGGAAATAAAAAAAATGCTCATGGCACAATTAGTTATTACAGACATGTTCTTAACTCAATGGTTTCTATAGCATTCGGTGCTAAGTATAACGATTATAATGATTATTATACTGATATTTATTATGCCCCCGAATTTGATGGCGATCCATTTAAAACAAGAACCATATACCTAGCAGTAGCTCTAAAACCTGAAAAATGAAACCTCCAATTATAAAAATTTAAAAGCCCTTGTTTGCTCAGAAACAAGGGCTTTTTTCTAAACAGAATTATTGGCAAACTCTATTTGATATTTTTCTCATATCAAAATGAACATGAGTTGCTTCGTTACAAGGCACACGGAAACCATTAGTGTCACAAAAAGCAGTAAATCCTTGATTCCCCAAATAACCAACAACCTTAGGCCAAAACTTTCCAGAAAAATCTCTTAATTGCCCCAATGCATTTTTACCAGTACCTTCACCCTTTATTTGAACATCCGCCGCTATACCATCATAATGATAAGGAGCTTTATGTTTTCCATTTGTTAAAGAAGTTACAATAACATTTCCTTGACCATATTCGGCCACTAAACCTTGTATTGCCTTCATAATGCAGTTATTAACACCCGCCGCAATAACTCCAGGCTGCCAAATAACTCCCGGTATATCACCTTTTCCAATGTCTGGTTCCTTTCTTCCTGTAGTAGAAGAACCGCTGCCACAATTTTTTTCACAATCCCACCCATTCTCTTTTTTTACCAAAGACAAATCACCATTAATAAAGCCTTGGTAACTAATTGGCGCTCCAGCAATAATAGCCAAAGCAGTATTTAGAATTAAACTCACTCCCCAGACAATAGCAAAACCAATCAAAGCCGAACTCATAGCTTTTTTCCCATTCTTTACTCTTTGCGGAGAACCACCGGAAAAAATCATCATCATTCCACCATAAATAATCATTAAAACCACCACTGGAAAAGCAATGGTATTTCTCAAAAATTTAAAAATATTGCTGGCTACAGTAAAAGCATCGCAAAGATTACAACAACCAGAATTCAGACAAACTTGTAAAGAAACTCCCTGTTCCCCATCATGAGAAAGAATGGAACGAAATCCAGTCATTGGTTCATCACCAGAAGTTTCTTGCGCCATCACGGAGAAAATCGGAGTTAAACAAAAAATTATTGAAATTATAAAAAATATTTTTTTCATAAATTTAAATAATACAACGAATAAAGTGTAGAAAATTTTTTAAAATCATTTATTTTCATTTTCTGATTTCAATCTCCTACCCTCTAAATTAATCTACCACATTTTTCATCTTTTTTCTATCACGTTTTTCAATAGAAAAACAGCGAAAAAATTTGATTTGTAATAATAAATAATGATAGGATATTAATACAAATATGGAAGATAAAAAAACTAAAGAAGAAATTTTGAAAACTCCCGTCAATCAACTCGGATTGAATGTCCCGGAATCTGATTTGGCGACTCCACTAAAACAACTTCATCAAGAATTAGACGCAGCTCAAATTAAATTTCATCCGGAAATTTATTTTAGCGATTCATGGGGATGCCCCGATGGTGTGCCAATCATTGGCGCTCCTTTTTATTTAGCCAACAAAACTTTAAAAGAAATTGAAACGGAAAAAAATGGCCCCATCGAATCCGATGAGGAAATAATGCAGACCTTAAGACATGAAGCGGGGCACGCTTTCAATTACGCTCAT
Organism: uncultured Candidatus Saccharibacteria bacterium; assembly: GCA_964603535.1. Classification (GTDB taxonomy): domain Bacteria; phylum Patescibacteriota; class Minisyncoccia; order UBA6257; family JAAZHW01; genus DAONDV01. Next base: position 340 of record CAZRVJ010000032.1, on the reverse strand, counting down.
TCTTTATACAAGCTCAAACGCTGGAATGATATTTTTGGCGCCTATGAAAAACCTTACGAAGAAAATTTTGCCGCCATTCCCGGCAATAAAAAATTTGTCCGACATTTAGAAGGCTGGTACGCGCAAAAACATCCCGACGAAGATTTCTCCGAAACCTTTGCTCTATTAATCACCCCTGGCTTTGATTGGAAAAAATATTATCAAGGCACACGCGCTTTTAAAAAATTAGCTTTTGCCGCGGAATTAATTAAAGAATACGGCAACAAACCAGTCCCAGAATTCAAAAAAGAATTAGAGACACCCATAGAATCAATTACTACCACCGTTGAAGAATGGTACA
>CAZRVJ010000031.1:3098-6478 GCA_964603535.1 uncultured Candidatus Saccharibacteria bacterium | reverse complement strand
TTATTTTTTTGGTTTTAATCATTTGGTAATAAATATAAAGCTTGGAAATTATAATTTTTTTATTTGTGTTATTTTGTATAAAATGATTTTTTGTGATATTATAGTATAAAATATTTATGAATTTTTCTCATTAAAATTAGTTTATCTTATGTCTAATTGGATTAAAGCTTTAATAACTATTTTTGTTGTAGTCACTATTGGTGTGGTGGCTGTTTTTGTCTATGGCGGCAATAAACAAGTTGCTTCCGTAGGTATTATTGAAGAAGAAAGTATCGCTCCAACTCCTACTCCAAAACCTTTGCCGGAAAAATTAAAAAATCCTCCGGAAATTATTAATGCTGTTTATGCTACCACCTGGACGGCAGCTACGGAATCGCAGATTAACCGTTTGATAAAATTGGCCAATGAGACAGAAGTGAATGCGATTGTTATTGATATCAAAGATTATACTGGTAAAATTTCTTTTGAGACTAATTCGCCGATGATTAAAGAAGTTGGTTCCGATGAGTCAATTATTAAAGATATAGATGCTTTAGTAAATAGACTTCATAAAAATAATATTTATGTAATTGCTAGAATTACAGTTTTTCAAGATCCAGTTTTAGCAGCTAAACATCCGGAGTGGGCGGTAAAGAGTAAAAAAACTGGAAAGACCTGGAAGGATAATAAGGGATTAGCATGGATGGATCCGGCCTCTAAAAATGTTTGGGATTATATCGTGGCTGTTTCCAAAGAAATTGATAAACATGGATTTGATGAATTGAATTTTGATTATGTTCGTTTTCCTTCAGATGGAGCTATGAGTGATATGGCATTTCCTTTTTATGATGGGACGAAATACAAGAGTGATGTGATTAAAGAATTTTTCCAATATCTTTCTGCTAACTTGAGATCACAAGGGATTAGAACTTCTGCTGATTTGTTTGGCTTGGCAACAGTTAATAATGATGGTTTGGGTATTGGTCAGATTATTGAAGACGCGGCTTTGAATTTTGATGCGGTTTGTCCTATGGTGTACCCTTCACATTATGCCACTGGTTTTATTGGTTTAAAAAATCCCGGAGCTCATCCTTATGAAGTTATAAAATATTCTTTGGAAATGGCTAAAAAGAAGTTTGATGCTTTGGAAGTTTTAAAAAATTCTACAACTTCTCCTGAGGAGATTAGAAATTCTTCAATAGCTAAAATGCGTCCTTGGTTGCAAGATTTTGATTTGGGAGCTGATTATACCGCAGAAATGATTCGTTCTGAAAAGCAGGCGATAATAGATGCCGGTTTTAATGATGGATGGTTGATGTGGGATCCGAAAAATATTTATACAGCTGGAGCTTTAAATCCACAATAATTTTTATCATGGCCAAACTTTTTATAGTTGCTACTCCTATCGGAAACTTGCAAGATATTACTTTGCGCGCCTTAGATGTTTTAAAAACTGTTGATTTTATATTATGCGAAGATACGCGCCACACTTTGAGATTGTTAAATCATTTTGAAATAAAAAAACCGTTAATTTCATATCATCAGCATAGCCAATTGCAGAAAATGGAAAGCATTATTGATTTGTTGAGACAAGGAAAAGATTTGGCTTTAGTCTCTGATGCTGGTACCCCCGGTGTTTGTGATCCCGGAAACAGATTGATTGAAGAAATTTTGAAACAATGTCCAGAAACGGAGATTATTCCAATTCCCGGAACTTCTACCTTAGCAGCCATGCTTTCTATTTGTGGCATTAATTCCGATCGGTTTTTGTTTTTGGGTTTTTTGCCAATAAAAAAGAAAAGAAAAGAATTTTTGGGAAAAATTATTGACGCAGAATATCCGGTAGTATTTTTTGAATCACCTTATAAAATTGTAAAAACTTTAAAAGAAATTGGAAAGTTAGATTTAAATTTGCAAGTAATTGTTGGTAAAGAATTAACCAAAATGTTTGAAAAAATTTATCGGGGAGATATTATGGAAGTAGCGGAAAAAATAGAGAAGGATAAACCCAGGGGAGAATATGCCGTGATGATCTATAGGAAGTAATTTTTGATGGAATATTTTGTTAAAGCCGCCATGACTAAGTCATGGCGGCTTTAAAATAGGCATTAAGTTGTCAACTTGATACATAAGCAGATTCATCCTAGAATTTGGTCAGAATATAATTTTGAAAAATAAATATTAAGGAGGCTATTATGAAGTTGCGAGCGATGATCTTGTTGGTGGTGATTTCTTTTTGGGGGTGCTACAGGCCGGATTTAAAAAAAGACGGCGCTTTAAATCGTAGTTCTTGGGATGGTTATGTTTGCGTTCATAATTTCAGTTTGGACGAACAAGTGATTTATTTGGAGTCATTGATTAATGCCGGAGCTTTGAGGGGAGTGCGTATGGATCGTTTGGAAGACAACAATGAATTGGTCTATTGGCTTCATGCGCGAGGCGTGGATATTTTGGGAATCTTTGATAATGAACATTTACGCGATCCGAATGTGGTGGAAATTTTTCATCGCTACGTTCAGGAATATCCCTTTATTAATAACTGGGAAATTGGTAATGAAGTTGATTATTTTATTAAGCCATCAATGACGGCCAAAGAATATATGAATATTTTTGATAAAATATATCAAGCTTCTCGCGGGTGGGGAATAACCATTGTTTCTCAAGCGCCATTTGGAACTATTGCTGGAGCCGGATTTTTGAAAGAAATGGTTGATAATGGTTTGGGTAATTATCCTGACATTATTGTTGCCATTCACTATTACGCTTACGCTAGTAAGGCTATTCATGATTTTGCCGTGCAAACTAGTAGGTTGTCGCACAGAGTGCCGATTTGGGTAACAGAAACTGGAGTTAAAGATCAATCTAAACACATTGGATACATTAATGATGTTTATCCGGATATTCGCAATGTTTTGAGAGCGGATAGAATTTATTGGTACTCTTTTTCCAATTGCGACGAACACTCATTGGTACAAAGTCTATCTTCTGGATGCGGCGGGGAAGTCCTGATCAGTCCTTTATATTCTCAATTAACTGGGACTAGTACGAGTAGTACTGGAAGTAATCCTGTTTGGTTAAGGAGGACTCAATGATTAAGATGGTTTTGCGGATGGTTATCTTTTTATTTTTGTTGTTTTGTCTATCATTGTTATTTCTAGCACAAGAAAAGCCTATTGTTTCAAATCACAGCAAGATTTTTGGGGGATTCAATTATCAATTGGAAATTAGTAGTTATTTCGCGAAGCCTATCAAATTTTCTGGATTTATGTTTGCTTATGATTTTAAACCTCGCTCTAGATTGGGGTTTAAATTTGTAGCAGTTAAGGAAAAGAGTTTTGGTCAGATCATACAAATTTATCAATGTTTTTTATTTTCCCGACCCCGACTGGAAAATGAATCGC
>CAZRVJ010000031.1:0-3088 GCA_964603535.1 uncultured Candidatus Saccharibacteria bacterium | reverse complement strand
GGTTTTAAATTTGTGGCAGGCAAGGAAAAGAGTTGGTTCGGAGATGGTTGGGATTTGATGCTTATCACGCGTCGTTATGTTCCGCTTGGTAGAAGAGCTAACTCTTTGATTGGTTTTGTTGGTTTGGGGGTAGATTATAAAATTCCTTCTCGCGGTTATTACTCATACACCGTTGAAACAAAGGAACATGTTTATTTGAAAAGTCAGCAACTATTGGGGCAATGGAAATCTTTAGTCGCGGAGTTCGGACTAAGAGGAAAAGGGTTTAGAAGAATATTTTTTGAAGCTAGCTTGATCGTCAAGCCAATGAATTTTTTTGTAAAAGATAAAACTAGATTAAACACTGTTTTTGGTTCTAATCTGGCCCTCCTTTATTGTTTGAAGAGATGAAAATGCCACGAAGAAATTCGTGGCATTTTTTTTATTTTGTATTAACATGGAAATAACAAACATCTCCATCTTGCATTATATAATCTTTGCCTTCGGTGCGCATTTTGCCTTTTTCTTTAACTCCTGGCCATCCTTTATATTCAATAAAATCTTTCCAGTGACAAACTTCGGCGCGAATAAATCCTTTAATAAAATCAGTATGAATGACGCCTGCAGCTTCCGGAGCTTTGGCGCCACGGCGAACTGTCCAAGCGCGAGTTTCTGGCTCTCCTGATGTGAGAAAAGTTATCAAGTCTAATAATTTATAACTCATAACGATTAATTGGTTTAATCCGGTTTGCTCAATGCCTAATTCTTTTAAATATGAATTGGTCTCTTCTTCATTTAAGTCGGCAAATTCAGATTCTAATTTAGCGCAGATTTTTATAAAATTACCAAAAATATTTTTATATTGTTCATCATTTTCTGAGGAGGCCAATTGTTGCTCGTTAACATTAATTGCATAAATAATTGGCTTCATGGTGAGTAGGCATAAACTTCTCATTATTTTTAATTCCTCGTCGGAGTAGGCGAGATCGCGCGCTGCTTTACCGGATTCAAGTTGTTTGTAAACTTTTTCTAATAATTCAAGTTCTATTTTTGCCTCAGGAGTCATTACTGATCTGGTAGATTTTCTGGCATTTTCTAAATGTTTGCTGACGGTTTGCCAATCAGCCATGGCCAGTTCTAAATTAATAATCTCCATATCTTCTTGTGGGCTGATTTTATTGTGAACGTGAATAATATTGGGATCTTCAAAGGCTCTTACTACTTGGCAGATAGCATCTACTTCTCTAATATGTGAGAGAAATTTATTTCCCAACCCTTCTCCCTCAGAAGCGCCTTTTACTAACCCGGCGATGTCTACGAATTCTATAGCTGTGGGAATTATTTTTTTTGATTGCGAAATATCCGCTAATTTTTTTAAGCGTTCATCCGGCACTTCTACGATGCCGACGTTGGGCTCAATGGTGCAAAATGGATAGTTTTGCGCATCAGCCAATTTACTACGCGTTAAAGCGTTAAACAATGTTGATTTTCCTACATTGGGTAATCCCACAATTCCTACTGAGAGCATATTTTTTAATCTTGAATTTTAATTACAATTTAGTGGACCGTAGCGGATTCGAACCGCTGACCTCCTCGTTGCAAACGAGGCGCTCTACCAACTAAGCTAACGGCCCCTTAATAAAAATTAGTTTAGCATTTTTACGATTTTTTTTCAATTTTTTTGAGTATTTTATTATTTGTTTCAATATGATATAAATAAGAGAGATGATTAAAGGTAGTCGATAAATATGCAAAATTTATGAAAGGATTTATAAATTTTATTAGAGAACAAGGCGTTGTAGGATTGGCCGTAGGCTTTATCCTTGGTGGAGCTGTGTCTAAATTAGTTTCCGCCATAGTAATGGATGTAATTAATCCTATCGTGGGATTGGTTTTGGGGTCTGTGAATGGATTAGCTAATGCCACAATAAAGATTGGAACGGCTGAAATTTTATGGGGACATTTGGTTTCTATTTTTGTTGATTTTCTTGTAGTAGCTTTGGTGGTTTATATTTTATTTAAGATTTTAAGATTAGAAAAATTGGATAAAAAGAAATAAGGCGATATATGAATTTTGATTTTGAGAGTGCATTAAAGAACGAGCCTAAATTTCGCTTGAAGCAAGTTAAGCAAGCGGTTTTTTGTGATTTGATTGAAAATTGGAATGAGGCGCAATCTTTGCCAAAAGAATTAAGAGAAAAATTGCAGGAAAAAATTCCTTTGGATATTAAATCAGAGATTTCTATCTCTGATGACAAACAAACAATTAAAGTTTTAATAATTTTAGAGGATGGATCAAAAATTGAATCGGTTTTGATGAGATATAAAGAAAGAAATACGGTTTGTGTTTCTTCTCAAGTAGGATGCCCCTTAAATTGTTCTTTTTGCGCCACTGGTAAGTTAGGATTTAAAAGAAATTTAACTAGCGATGAAATCGTGAGTCAGGTTTTGTTTTTTGATAGATATTTAAAGTCTGACAAGGAAAGGGTCTCCAATGTAGTTTTTATGGGAATGGGGGAGCCATTTTTAAATTATGATAATGTATTAGGAGCTGTTAAGATTTTGAACGATAAAGATGGATTAAATATTGGCATGAGAAGAATTTCAATTTCTACTTCTGGTATTGTTGAGGGTATTGAAAAATTAGAACAAGAAAATATTGATGTTAATTTGGCAATTTCTTTGCATGCCCCTAATGATGAGTTGCGCAAAAGATTAATGCCTATTGCACAAAAATATTCTATTGCTGAAATTTTGCGAGCGGTAAATGGATATATTTATCTTACTGGGCGTAAGGTAATGTTTGAATACATTATGATTAAAGATGTGAATGATTCAGAGGAGTGCGCCGAGGAATTAGCAAAATTAATGAATCATAAATTATATATGGTTAATTTAATTTCTTATAACCCAACGGGTATTTTTAAGGCTTCACCCCTAGATCGTATAAAAAGATTTAAGGAATTTTTGGAAACTAGGGGAGTGGAGGTAACGCAGCGTTATAAGTTTGGTAAAGGTATCAAGGGTGCCTGTGGGCAATTAGCTGGAGAATAAAAACCAGTCATTAAAAATGACTGGTTTTTATTATTAATTTTTGTCGGACTGCCGG
>CAZRVJ010000030.1:5396-6494 GCA_964603535.1 uncultured Candidatus Saccharibacteria bacterium | reverse complement strand
TCGGCATTATTAATAAAATTGGTTATGTCGGAGTTTTTTTGTTGATGGCGTTAGAGAGTGCTAATATTCCTATTCCTTCGGAAGTAACTATGCCGTTTGCCGGATTTTTAGTGAGTACTGGAAAATTTAATTTGTGGATTTTAATTTTGATTGGAACTTTGGGAAATTTATTTGGCTCGTGGCTTTCTTATTATATTGCTTATTTGATTGGGCAACCTTTGGCGAGATATTTAAAAAAGTCCAAATTTTTTGGAGGTGATTATGAAAAGGCGGAAGGATTTTTCCAAAAATATGGTTTGGCGTCTGTCTTTTGGTCAAGAATGCTCCCAGTGGTGCGAACTTTTATTTCTTTTCCGGCCGGAGTTTTTAAAGTGTCATTTTGGAAATTTTCATATTTAACATTTGTCGGTTCTTTGATTTGGTGTGGTGTTCTGGTCTGGGTGGGTTCTTATTTGGGAAATAATTGGGGTGTTTTGGGAAGTTATTTCCATAAGTTTGACTACATTATAGTAGCGGTAGGCATCTTATTGGTGGGTTATTACATACATCATAAAATTAAAGATTTTAAATCCAAAAAAAATATTTAAATATTTAATTAAAATTAGAAGTCGAAAAAAATATTAAATTTTTAAAAATATGAAAGTGGTAGTCACTCGTCAGATTCCCGAATCGGGGATTAATATTTTAAAACAAGCTGGCCACGAAGTTTTAGTCAGCGCGAAAGATGGAGTTTTAACTCAAGATGAGTTGAAGGAATTTGTGAAAGGGGCCGATGCAATTTTATCTTTGCTTACGGATAAAATTGATGCAGAAGTTTTGGAGGCGGCTGGCTCACAATTGAGAATTGTGGCGAATTATGCCGTAGGTTATGACAATATTAATATTAATGATTGCAAAGCAAAAAATATTATCGCAACTAATACGCCCGGAGTTTTAACCGAAACAGTGGCTGAGCATACTATTGGCCTTTTATTTGCGGTAGCTCAAAATATTTCGCAGGCAGATAAATATACGCGAGAAGGAAAGTTTATGGGTTGGGGCCCAATGTCATTTTTAGGTACTGATGTGAGAAATAAAACTATTGGCATTATTGGTTTG
>CAZRVJ010000030.1:0-5386 GCA_964603535.1 uncultured Candidatus Saccharibacteria bacterium | reverse complement strand
AAGTGGTGGCGTAGGCAAGTTTTTCCCTATCCCTTCTATAAAGGGTAGATGGGAAGGAGAATTTTTCATTATTTTGAAGGAAATATTGAATACACTAAAGTCCTTGAATATTTTAGATTTCAATTTAATTGAATGTGGAAAAGATGATGAAATGGATTTATTCCTCTTTCGTTTGGAGATTGTAAAAAGATTGAGAGATGGATTTGGAATTAACTTTATTTATTATGATTTAAAAAGAAATGAGCAGGCAGAAAAAGAATTTGGTGTGCAATTTGTTTCTTTGGAAGATTTGATGAAAAATTCAGATTTCGTAAGCATCCATGTTCCTTTGACTCCGGAAACAAAACATTTGGTGGGTGATAAGGAATTGCGATTAATGAAAAAGACCGCCTATCTTATAAATACTTCTAGAGGGGCGGTGATTGAAGAGGCGGCTTTGGTAAAAGTTTTACAAGAAAGAGCGATCGCTGGAGCGGGGTTGGATGTTTATGAAAATGAGCCTAAGTTGTCTGAGGGTTTGGTGCAATTAGATAATGTAGTTTTGTTGCCACACATTGCTTCGGCTAGTTTTGATACGAGATCAAAAATGTCGGAAATGGCCGCGCAAAATATTGTAGCCGTTTTGAGTGGTCAGGCGCCTATTAATCCCATTAATTAATAGAAGAATTTAACAAATATCCACATTATTTCTTGCGAGGGGACTGGGGTGTGCTATAATAGAAGTAATAAGAGATAACAATTTAGGTCGAAAAACATTTTTAAGTCGATTTATTATAAAAAATAAAAAAATATGGTAGTTCAATCATGGGCCGGAATATTGGTAAGTTCTTTCCAAACCATTTGGAGCGGATTTATTACTTTCTTGCCTCAATTTTTAGGTTCGTTAATCGTTTTCTTTGTTGGCTTGATTATTGCCAACGGATTGGGAGCTTCAGTAGCTCAAATTATTAGTTCCATTAAATTAGATAGATTATTGGAAAAGCTTGGTGTTAATCGTTTTTTTGAAAGAGCTGGTTGGAAATTAAATTCAGGATCTTTCATTGGGGGATTAATAAAATGGTTTGTGGTCATTATCTTTATTTTGGCTGCAGCCGATATTTTGAAACTTTATGGTTTAACAAGTTTCTTAAGCGAAGTTCTTCTTTATATTCCTAATATTATTATTGCTGTTTTGATTATGATCGCAGCGATTATCTTGGGCAATTTTTTGCGCCATTTAGTTTTAGGAACAGTGAAGAGCGCTAAACTTTATTCTTCTAAATTATTGGCAGCCATCACTTGGTGGTCAGTATTAATTTTTGGATTTTTTGCCGCCTTACTTCAATTAGGCTTGGCAGTTTCTATTATCAATACTTTGATTACCGGCTTTATCGCTATGATCGCGATTGGCGGTGGTATTGCTTTCGGTTTGGGTGGTAAAGAATATGCTACTTATCTCATTGATAGATTCAGAGATAAAATTGAAGAGAAATAGAATCTCTTAGAAATAAAAAACTCCGGCAATAGTCGGAGTTTTTTGATTGTTGATTTGACTTGACATTTTTACCATTTTATATAAATATATTGGCAGATCTAAAATTAAAAAACATTCATTTTAAATGAATCAAAAAGGAGTTTTATAAATGAACAAAGAAGAGGCTTTGAGAATTATCGGCGCTACTATTCCTTTGGATAGTGACATCAGTGGAGTGATTGATCTTGAAAGTCTTATTTTTCTTTGGAGGCATTCTTTAGAAAATAAAAACAAGAATGTTTTGGTAGAAAAAAGAATAATAGAAGTTCTTTCTCAAACTGTGAAGTTGAGTGAATTGATTATGTTTTGGAATAGAAGTTCCGCTTCACAGGCAATTCGTAATTTAGTAGAAAAAAGAATGGTGGAAGTTTTTTCATCCGTTCTTCCGACTATTAATAATTTCGGAGAGCTTATCCCATTATGGAGACACTCTCCCGAAAAAATAAAAATTTTAATTGAGAAGAGAATCTTAGAAATCTCGGAATAATCTTAAGACCACCCAAATGGGTGGTCTTTTATTTTTTTAATATTGGCACGATTAATTTGAAAAAATTTTTTATAATTATAATCATAATAGAAAAATTAATTTTTGATTAATATCTTAATAGTTATTATTTAAGCGGTTATCTAATAGGCTAGGGAGTTGACATTTATATGATAAATTGTGTATACTGGACGAGTATTAATGATGGTTTGGAGTGTTTGGTTATCCAAACATTATCCACTCTTGACAGGAGCCAGAATAAAGAATAAGATAACAACACGATGATGGATAAATTAATCTACATATCACAAATTCAAGGAAGCATTAGCTAACCGATTTTTGCGCTATGGCAGCCGCTTCCTTAAATTGAAGCGGTTTTTATTTATCTTGAGGAGTAAAATAAAAATTAAAAAATTGATATTCAGTGAATAATTAAAAAAATTTTTAATTATTCACTGACAATCAATGACTGCAGTTTGAAAATTAAATAAGTAAGTAACACTTTAATTATATGAGCAATTAAAGTGGCTCTGACAAAATGTCAGAGTGAGGTATCAAAGTAGGTATAAAAGTAATTATGTAATATTTCTCATCGAGGCGAGTTAAGGGCGCATGGTGGATGCCTTGACATCAAATAGCGACGAAGGACGTGGCGTGGCTGCGATAAGCTTTGGGGAGGTGCTTAGCAACCTGTGATCCAGAGATTTCCGAATGGGGAAACCCCGTATTGTAAAACAATATGAGCTCTGTCTTTATGGCAGAGTGGTATACCCGCTGAAGTAAAACATTCTAGTAAGCGGAGGAAAAGAAACAAATTTTCGAATGTAGAATGTTGGCGGTGGAAAGTAGTTTTCTATTTTTCACTTACTACATTCTACTCTCGAATTCATTTCCCAAGTAGCGGCGAGCGAAAAGGAAAGAGCCCAAACCGAAACCTATTGAGCAATCAAGAAAGTTTCGGGGTTACAAGGTAATGATTCTGTTCAATCAGGAAGAGTCAAAAATAAAAGATTATTAATTGAATCCGTTGGAAAGCGGAGCCAAAGGAGGTGATAGCCCTGTAAGTGAAAGTAATCTTTACTCTTTCATTATTCTTAAGTACTTCAAAAAAAGACAACTTTGAAGGAAGTCAGCTGAACTATCAGCTAAGGCTAAATATATTTGATGATCGATAGTGAACAAGTACCGTGAGGGAAAGGTGAAAAGTAGGCCGGTGAGGCCGATGAAATAGTATCTGAAACCATGTGTTTACAAGGAATCGAAGTTCGCTTTCGAGCGAACGACGGTGTGCCTATTGAAGAATGAACCAACGAGTGTATGGACACTGCTTGATTAATCTGCCTTTGGCAGAGCAGTCGCAGGGAAACCGAGTATTAATATGCGTTTACATCTTGCTTTTTTCGATTCTTTCTTTGTTTATTCAGAGACGGAATCGAATAAAAGTAATTTGTAGGTAGTGTTTATACGACCCGAAGCCAGAGCGAGCTTACCTTGGTCAGGTTGAACCCCATCGAAAGGTGGGGGGAGGACCGAACCGGTTGGTTGTGCAACACCTTCGGATGAACTGAGGTAAGAAGTGAAAAGCTAATCGAGCCTGGTAATAGCTGGTTCTCCTCGAAATAGTTTTAGGACTAGCGCTTATTTTATTTTTTTGCAGGTAGAGCTACTGGTTGAGAAGTAAAGGGGGAAACCTCGACTTCTTAGTCAAACTCCGAATGGCAGAAAATCACGAATAGGCAGTCAGACTGTGGGGGCTAAGCTCCATGGTCAAAAGGGCATGAACCCTGATCGCCGTCTAAGGTCCCAAAGTTTGAGTTAAGTGTAGGTAAGGTAGTTGTTAATCGAAGACAGATAGGATGTTAGCTCAGAGGTAGCTATCATTTAAAGAGTGTGTAACAACTCACTATCATATCTGACCGCAAGGTCGGACTGATTAACTGCGCCGAAGATGTAACGGGGCTAAATTCAACACCGAAGACGCGAATGTTTTCATTTTAATTAATGGAGGCGTGGTAGAGGAGCATTTCGTATTCGCTGAAGCTCGACCCGAGAGGGCGAGTGGAGGATACGGAAGAGAGAATGTTGGTATGAGTAACCGCAAATTTGATGAGAAATCAAATCGCCGTAAATCCAAGGTTTCCGTGGCAATGTCAATCATCCACGGGTTAGGCGACCCTAAGGCAATGGTGAAAACCGCAGCTGATGGAGAGCCGGTTAATATTCCGGCCCCTTTGATAAATGCGATGGAGTGACGGAGGAAATAAGGTCAAATGTCTTATTGGTTTGATATTGTTTTTTCAAGAAATGTCGGGCTAGTAAATCTGTCCGATTGTCTTTAATGACGAATTTCTGGATCAACTGAAGTCCGCTTCGGCGGGCAACTTGACTGAATAGCCTTCCAAGAAAAGCTTCTAAGCTTAATTTATCATAGTCCGTACCGTAAACCGACACTGGTGGATTGGTAGAGTATACCAAGGCGAACAGGTGATTTTTCCTTAAGGAACTCGGCAAAAAAGCGGCCGTAAGTTCGCAATAAGGCCTGCCTCGCGCAAGCGAGGCCGCAGCTAAAGACCCCCAACCGACTGTTTAATAAAGACACAGGTTCCTGCTAACTCGCAAGAGGATGTATAGGAGCTGACGCCTGACCGATGCGAGAAGGTCAAGCTTGGCAGTGTGTTGCCGCAAGGTGACATGCCGACTGAGTTAAGCCCTCGTCAATGTCGGCGATAACTATAATCGTCCAAAGGTAGCGCAATTCCTTGTCGGGTAAGTTCCGACGTGCATGAATGGCGTAACGAGTTGGGGACTGTCTCAAGGAGAAGCCTGGTGAAAATGCGATTCCAGCGAAGACGCTGGGTACCTACGGCAAGACGAAAAGACCCCGGGAGCTTTACTGTAGCTTGGTATTGGTCTTAGGTTGTTAATGCGTAGCATAGGCGGGAGGCTTTGAAGCCCTGTTTTCGGATGGGGTGGAGCCGACAGTGAAATACCGCTCTTTAATAATTTAAGCTCTAACTTTATCGGCAAAAACGATAAAAGACAGTGCTTGGTGGGCAGTTTTTCTGGGGCGGAATCCTCCAAAAGAGTAACGGAGGAGTTTATCAAGGTCAGCTAAGCGCGGATGGAAATCGCGCTGATTGTGTAAAGGCATAAGCTGGCTTAACTGCGAGACTTACAAGTCGAGCTTCTGATGTATTTTTCATTAGGACGATCCGTATTTCTATGCGGATTGAGATGCGAAAGCAGAACTTAGTGACCCGACGACCCTTTATAGAACGGTCGAAGACATCGGACAAAAGCTACCCCGGGGATAACAGGCTAGTCGTACCCGAGCGTCCATAGCGACGGTACGGTTCGGCACCTCGATGTCGGCTCATCTTAGCGCGGGG
>CAZRVJ010000029.1:0-6779 GCA_964603535.1 uncultured Candidatus Saccharibacteria bacterium | reverse complement strand
GCACTTGGAATATTTGACCGCACCGCCGGGGCCGCCGTTCGAGAAGATCGGGACGTTTTCATGTTCGTGGATAATAACGCCATCCCAGATACCGAGCATACCGGTGAAGAGCGGGTTGTTCGAGCCACGTTCAGCAGCGTCTTTCTGGGCGGCCATGAAGGTAGTGTCGTATTTGAGGTCTACGGCTACATCAGGGCTGACCAGGAGAACGAGGTATTTCTTACCGTCGACCATGACGGGGCGAAGAGGGCTTTTACCAGCACCGCGCTGAGTGAGAGCAATGGCTTTGACCTTGGAGATAAGCTGCGGGGTCATCTTGTCAGCGTCAGCCAGGTCGACAGTGATACCGGTGGCATCGCCGCCGTACTGGATGTTGGTCGGAGATGCGACGAGTGCATCCATGCACTGCTGGTCGATCTGTTCGGCGCCCCAGACAGTCAGAGCGCTCTTCATTTCGGTTGGAATATCACCTACGAAACGCTGGCGGGTCAGCTGACCATCATCCATAATTGCATAGCGATATCGTTCAAGTTTCATTGAAAAGCTGTACGTGGTCAGCTTATCTTCTTTACCTTTGACAGTGGCATTGCCCGTGATCGGTGCGCCGGTTACACGGGTAATCAGGCCGAAAGTCATGGTTTCGCCCTTCATCTTGGTGAAGTCGGTTTTCTCGAAAACGGGCATATCGCCGCTCGGTGAGAAAAACTTGGAGAAGTATGCAGCTTTCTTCTGTTCGAGGAACAGCTGTCTCTGGACAATGACGGGGGCAAGTGCATGCCCGGTTGCAATCTGAGTTCTTGCCATAGTTTACAGCTCCTTGCTGAGTTCTTTGAGTTCTTCGAGGCTGAGTTTGTCGATGTCAGCCTCAGTCAGTGAGTCGATACGTTTATTTGAAGGTTTACTTTTCGGAGGTTGAGTCGTCATCGGACTCTTTGACTGACCATATTTGGCCAGATTGTCGGCAATCTTCTTCGGTTCGGCTTTGGCTTCACCGAGTTTTGCCTTGAGAGCATTAATCTCTCTCATCATTTCGGCTCGCTTCTGGAGCTGAAAGATGATAGACGGGTGCAGAACCGTTGGGTTCGATTCAAAGCCGGAAATCATATCGGCGGGAATGCCATCAGACTTCATAACTTCCACGATGTCTGTGCGGTCGGTATCGAAAGTCGGTACCAGCCGGTGCAGAAGTTCTTCATTCTGGCGGGCAATCTCAGCCTGAGCTTCAGCTTCGCGTTCAGCCTCGATCTGCTTTTTCTGCTCTGCCCGTTCGATAGCCTTCTTGACAGCTTCCTTCGGGTCTTTCATAATCTCTTCATCGGTTGGTTCAACATCTTCAGCCAGAACTTTGGTCTGGTGTTCGCTAAGTTTTTTGCGAAGCTGACCAATTTCCTGGTTGCGCTGATTGATGAAAGATTCTTTATCCTTCAGCTGCTTCTCATACTTCGCCATCCGTTCCTCGAACTCTTTCAGCCGATCTTCTGCAGACTTTTCCGGGGGCTGCTGCTGTTCAGCGATCGGCTGCTCCGTTTCCGGTGTGGCAGGCTGTTCGCTGTTGAGCATCTGTTCGAGTTCTTCAGGCGAAGCGTTGTCAATAAGGGCCATCTGTTCACTGTCCATAGTGTTCTCCTACGAGTATGGTTCTATATTCAATATAGCATTTGCTATAAAGTGCGTCAAGACTGTCGCGGTGTTTTTGATTGGGCCGCGATCATTGTTTTCTGGATTTCAGTGTCGTACTTGCGCTGATCGGCGTCAGCCTGCTGCTGATTTGCATCACTGAGAATCTGCATGATGCGTTCTTTGTTCGGTATCGGTGCCAGTTCGACAAACAGCTGCGGGGGCAGCGGTACGCCCTTCTGGGCCAGTTCCATCATCATCTCGAAGTTGGCAAGCTGGGCGGTGGGGCTCTGGCCCGTTTCACCGATAGTCACGTCGTATTTGGTCAGGTCTGCGTCTTTGAGGCGGGCGACAATCTGATTGAAAGTGTTCATATCCGAGGGGTCTACTTCCTGACCACCCAGATAAATCTTTTCGAGTTTCGCCTGATCGAAGAATATACGGGCAAGACGGTCAGGTGTGTAGAGAGCCTGAATCCAGAGAATGATTTCTTTGCCAATGCGCTTTTTCACCTGGCTCATATTGTCGAACAGATATTCGTTGCCCATAAGCGCCTGCTGGATACGGTGATTGATAGCGCTGCCTGACTGGTATTGGTTACCCATACCCATCAGTTCCGGGTTGACATTGGAGGTTTCCCGAAAACTCTGGAGTGAGTTCATTTCCAGTTGAACAACTGCGGGGCTGACCTGACCAGCTTCCACTTTTATCGGGGGTTGCGCGGGGTCTGGGATTTCAAGAACGAAACCCGCTTTGCTGACTGAGCCGATAAATTTGTTTTTCTCCTGCTGAGTGCCAAAGGTGCCTTTACCTATAAACCAGCCATTGTTAATCGAGGTATTTACAATGTCGACTATCTGGCTGCGGCGTTTGTTGATCTCGCGCTGGGGGTCTTTGAGACGTTCAACTTTACCTTCAAACCGATTGCCGCGCTTATACGCATAGACAGGGAACTTAGAGAAGCTGGGGCCAGTAGCGTTCGGTGGGGTGGGTCTGTTCACAAATCCATCATCGAGAATCAAATCACCGGCGAAGATAGTTCGACGTATGCGGTGCATACGTCGGTCAGTGGAGCGGAGAATCGGGCTCATGGATTTGAGCTGAGAGCGATAGGCTTTGGGTATTTGCAGCTCGTCGGTCATCCATCCGGTCTGCTGATCGATGTAGTATTTGAGGCGGTAGTAAACCTTTTCTTCACACTCAACCATACGCATTTCGCGGGTCTTTGTGTCGGCGAACATGCTGTCAGTCAGCGGGGTATCCATATCGGACAGGTCGGTCAGGCCGAGAATATGGCGTTCAAATCGACCAAACATATCGCTGATTTCGTTCTTGAACTCAGGGTAGAGATTGACAAGGCGATCTCTGGAGAGCCATGACCAGCTGCAAAAATACTCACAGTCCTCAAGGTCTTTGCGAAGATGAGGGCCGAATACAGTCATATCCCAGGGGTTCTGCCTGAGTTTTATCTGACCCCGGATGTCGGTATCAAAGTCCGGGTAGAGTTCGAGGATTCCCCGGCCAGCTGTTACCTGATCTTCAAAAGCTTCAGTTTCTTCAGTGTCGGATTGAGTCTGGGTGAGAATATTCTTCAGAGCATAGGTGAGAACATTGGCTATATCTGCATCAGAGTTCTCAGTGGGAAAAGCCCGAAGATCGGTACGATTGCGGCGGTATAGGCCGGAAAGGGCTTCTACCATGGGGGCAACGTGGTTGATTGTCAGACAAGCTCTATCTTCAGAACTGAGTTTGGCAATCGCCTGATCTGTCCACTGCTTGCCTTCCCGGAACATGACTGATTCCTGACCGCGTTCGATAGATTCTCTATCGGCAGTCAGGGCGTTCTCGAACTGAGTGATCTTCTGGAGAATCAGTTCGGAATCTTCCATCGAGTCGGGCTCAGGCAGTTCGGGGACGGCGGGTGAAAGGATTGCGGCTGGGTGCGTATGGGCTTCAGCTTCCAGAACTTCGACTCCGGGAAGTTCGCCCTGTGCTTGAGGTTCAATCAGGCCGAGAGGGTGGGTGTGGCCCTTGGCTTTCCCACAGACCATCTGGCCTTGTTCATTCATATAAATTAAATGTTCGTGCTGTGCGTTCGGGGCCAAGCCCTGGGTCGCTACGAAAAATTGCATGTTATACCTCCAGCCAATTCAGCCGCTTGTAAGATAATACTCTGCTGCGGCGGGGCTTGTCAATATCTTCGTCTGCGGGGGTATCGTCAGATGGATAAAAGGCTTTATCGTCAGCCATCATTGTCAGCATCAGAGCATCACCTTTGTTGGGGCTGGGCATATTCCGGTTTCGCATGTCGGTCTTGGATTCAATCTTGATCTTCCCATTATCCCGGACTTCATACTTGATCGAGCTGATCTCAGAGATAAGCTGCTGGTCGGGGCAGTCTGCGAACGAGAGTTTCGAGGACTGGATGCGCTCTCTCAGCTTCCACCACAGTTCATCTCGGAGGATGTGAAATTTGCGGGGGTTCTGCGCAGCTCTGCTGACATTAACCGGATAGACGTTGGGTATATTCTGGCGGGTGAGTTCATCGACGACACCTATACCCAGGCCCACTGCATCAATGTAGATAGCTTTGGGATTCCAGTCGGCAGAGCGCATAGCCACCCATCGGGCCAGCTCGACCGTATCTACTTTCTTGAGTTCTTGAATCTCCATCAGGCGTGGGCCTTTTCGGACAAGGATAATTGATGAGTCTTTGCCAAGGCGGGCGACATCGACCCCGAATATCACAGGGTCTTTTTCGTTGGGGGTGAACTGCATATTGGCTGCATCCATGCACCAGTCGTATGGGATAAGGCTTCCATCATCCATTTCCGGTGGTTCGCCAAGGACTGATACACGGTACTGGCTGGAAGTTTCCCCGTACTTTTCTTTCAGATAGGCTATTTGATCGGGGGTGATAAGATCAGATTCTTCAGCTGACCAGTGCAGGTTAATCCAGTATGGGGATTCTTTGGGTGAGAAGTGAGTGTCGAAGGCGAAACCTGATCGACGGGTGGGGTTCCAGAGAAGGATAATGAAGTTCACCGGGTCAGTGAGGGTGGTATCGAGCGGCCGGAAAACTGCATCGGGAATACCAGAGGCTTCGTCCATTACAAACATCATGTAGCGGGCATGTTTACCTTGGAGCACTTCGGCCTGCTGATCTTCGGGCATGTGCGGGCCTGCTGAGTTACAGGTAATGAACCAGTGCTTACCTTTGTCCGGGTCGTTGAGCATGCGGCAGCCAGTGGTCATCAGGTCGAGTTCCCCGGCTATTTTGCATTGAGGTTCACCATTTCTGCGTTTGGCTCTCCAGAGTGACATTTCGGCCATGAGGTTCGATTTGAGGTTGTCCATGGAGGGGGCGAGCAGATAAGTCTTAGATTGATGGAAGCAGAATAGGAACCAGTAGTTGCAAAGGGCTTGTACACAGTCCTTCCCCGTGCCCTTGCCTGAGCGGATGGATATACCGCGCTTCTTTACGTAGAATTCATCTTCCTCGGTGAGGGGCTCATCTTCATCCCGCTTCATCTTTGCCTGAACGAGCTTACCTAGTTCGATCAGGAAGTGGCGTTGCTGATTGGAGGGGTTGAACCCGAATACGTCGATGACAAAATCCAGAGGGTTGTGCTGCCAGTGTCGGATTTGATTTCGGGCTGCTTCAACCGGGTCTTCGATCTTCGGGGTGAATTTTGGGCCTTTATAGGGGATTGACATCAGTTACATCCTCGGGCGGGAGGTCTTTCTTCCGGGTTCGAGTGGCAGTGGCAATGACATTCACGATATTGATCTGAGTGGCAGAGCCATTGGCTCCGAACATGGGGTTGGCTTTGTTGGTTAATACCTTGAGCTTATCGACCAGAATACCGAGGGCAGTGGCTTTGTGATTGAGGTTGGCGGCGGCCAGAGCTTCATCAGGCATTTGATTGATTGAGTTAATCAGGCGTTCAGCCCCCTGAAGCAGTTTCTTGGATAAATCTTCGGTTCGCTGTTCGAGCTGTTCAATATCCTTTGGGGCTTCTGGCAGCGGGCAAGGTTCTTTGGCTATCCGCAGTGCTACGGCTTGTTCAGACGCGGCTCTTTCAGCCTGATTATACATCTTCTGTTCGATAAGAGCATCGCGGCCATATCCCCGCTCTCTCAGGGCGTTGCCAACAGACTGAAACCCTACACCCATGCTGGATGCAATCTGGCGCAGAGACTGACCCTGAAGTTTCAGTTCAATGGCTTTGGCGATCTGTTCTTCAGAGAGGCGGGGTCTGAGTTGTTTTTTCTGTTCCATAACTCAAGTATACCATGTTACTTAGGACTACTCAACACTACTTAGTGCTACTCTGTGCTACTACACGTATACATTTTTAGAAATTTCCCTTTAGGCATGCAGGTTTGCGCCTGTTGTATAAGTTTTGTAAAAATTTTTATATGGACTACGAGTGTCTTTGTATATATTATTCATCGCGGTTTCGACGAGCCCCCTCCCCCACCCCCATGTCTACAGACGATCTGAATGAACCTGGTCAGTGATAACGCGTGCGGGCGCACACACATACACATACGCGCGCAAGGCTGTGCGTCGATCAACTATAAAAGTCTGTATTGATGCGGGTTTGCTCGACCTGGTTTACATAATATCTATTATCACGCCCAAAGAATCCGGGAATGATGCGGGTTTGCGGGGATTGTGAAAGTTATTTGTCGGACTGGTGAAATTTCACAAAGTCTTATTATCAATTTTTTGATAGTTAGCCATTGCTAACTGGTAGTTATCCACAAGTTATCCACCGATTAACTATTATGGACACGCCCGAGGGCGTAACAAAATAAGTATTTAATCGCTCGAAACGTGCATCAATCCAAGACTTTTTAATGGTTGCGTAAAAAGATGTAAAAAGTAGTAGACAAAACGTTAAAATTGTGCGATACTTAAATTGTAAGAAGTTAAAACCTGGGGGTAAAATATGGACTGCCTGCGAGTATGGGAATGTATCCGGCATAAATACAGGACTGCCAAAGAGATACAAGAACTAACTGGCCTGAAACTGTATGAAGTTATGCAGATCATCGCGGAGTTACGGCCGTTGATGATGTTAATCGGGTCTGAATACGCTTATAAAGGCAGGAGGTAGTATGACAACTATTGATTACATCGTCGGTATTCTGGG
>CAZRVJ010000028.1:0-7001 GCA_964603535.1 uncultured Candidatus Saccharibacteria bacterium | reverse complement strand
ACTCGGTGAGTGCATTCCTCGCCGCTGGCTACACCAAAGCGCAGGTATTGGAAGTAGTGTTGTCGGTGACCCAGAAAACCCTCAGCAACTATGCCAACCACATACTCGGCACTCCGGTCGATCAGGCGTTTGAACCTCGCCGCATCAGCCTGAAAGCCGAATGCGCTTCTGGCAGCTGCAAAGTAGGTTAAGGAGGAACTATGCCACTCGTTCAGATTAAGGGCATCAGCGGTTACCTATCGCTGGAGCAGAAGCAGGAAATCATCCGCAAAGTGACCGATGCGGTGGTGTCCGTCGAAGGCGAAGGCCTGCGCCCTGTAACGTGGGTTATCGTCGAGGATGTGCCTTCCGGCGCGTGGGGTGTGGGTGGAAATCCCGTCACTACCGACGACCTGCGAAGCATGGCGAAAGGGTAACTCTATGACGATCATCCCGCCTTTTGATAGTGATTCAGCGCGCCGCAAGGTGCAACTCGCTCAGGATTTGTGGAACACGCGCAATCCTGAGAAGGTTGCAGCCGCATATACGGAAGATTCCGAGTGGCGCAACCGCGCAGAGTTCTTCAGAGGGCGGGATGAAATTACCGCCTTTCTTACCCGCAAATGGAAAAAAGAGTTAGATTACCGGCTGAAGAAAGAACTCTGGTGTTTTGACGGCAATCGTATCGCCGTGCGCTTTGAGTATGAATGGCGTGATGATTCTGGCCAATGGTATCGCAGCCACGGCAACGAATTATGGGAATTCGCTGCTAGTGGCTTGATGCAGCGGCGTGATGCGAGTATTAACGATTATCCAATCCGAGAAGAAGAAAGGTGTATCATTTAACGATGGGAAGAAAACTTACCTTCAGTAAACAGGAAGCCTTGGAAAGCACGATGCGCCTGTTCTGGCGCAAAGGCTACGAGGCGACCTCCGTGCGCGACATCGCCTCGGTGCTGGAGGTTCCCATCGCGTCCGTCTACCATAGCTTCGGTGACAAAAAATCTATCTTTATCGCAACGCTAGATGGCTATTTTGAAGCCTATGTAAAGCCACAGTTTGAGGCATTGCTGGCGCGGGACAATGCCAAGCAAGCCTTGCTCGATATGTTTCAATCCATCGCCGAGCAATGCGGGAATGAGGATATGCCCTCCGGCTGCTATCTGGTGCAAACCGCCAGCGATCTAACGGATGCTGACCCAGAGCTGGCTGAACTTGCCAAAGAGAAACTGGAATATATCCGGCTTCAGTTAAAGGCGCTGATAGAAAAAGCGCGGCGCAACAAACAGCTTATCACCAAAGAAACCAGCGAGAGCCTTTCGCACTACCTGTTTGCCACCATGCTGGCGGTAAAAACATGGTCGCGCACGGGCGTGGACGCAGATACCACCAAGAATTATCTACGCCTCGCGCTTAAACCGCTTACAGCTTAACGTTTCTTTTCGAGTAAATATCCAAAACGGCGTTTGATGAAATGGTCGGCAGAAATCTTGCCTGGGCCAAAGCAGAGAATAGCACCCAGTAGAAACGCCCAATAGTAATGCTGCTCGTGCTGCATATAGGTAAACTGGATGACGGCGGTCATGGCCAGCAGCGGCAGCGTGGCAAGGCGTGAACCAAGCCCCAGCGTTAATAATATCGGGCAGAGCAATTCAAAGGTCGTCCCTGAGAAGGCGGCAAACTGCGGGCTTAGGTAAGGCACGGGATGCTCGTCGGTAAAGAGCATGATGGTGGAATCCCAATCATTCAATTTCAGAATGCCGGATTTCCAGAAAATATTGGCAATCCACAAGCGCATGGCAAGGAGCAGCACATGGCTCGAAGCCGATACGGTGGTTAGAAAAAGGCTGAACAGGCTCAGGATGTTTTTAGTCATGGGCGGCTCTCTCGTTGTTATGCTCTAATGAGTAATTCGTCCTGCGGGGATAAAAAGTTACGCATCAGTTGTTTGCACATGGCATGTAACTTTCCCTGCTGCTATACGAATTACTTAGCAGGGTATCACTGCCTTGTACCTTGCTCAACCCATTCACAAATCATGAGGAGACTATTATGAATAAGCTACTTCTTTCTGCTGCCCTTGCTGGCGTTATAGCTGCTGGCGTTGCCACCACCGCGATGGCCGCTGATCCTGCCAAGGAAAAATGTTATGGCATCGCCAAAGCAGGCAAGAACGATTGCGCTGCTACCAACGGCAGCCACTCATGCGCGGGCCAGGCAAAGGCCGATAACGATGTGAACGAATGGAAATACGTCGCCAAAGGCACCTGCGAAAAAGAAGGTGGTTCGCTGGAAGCTGGCAAAGCGCCGAAAAACGGTTAACTCCTTGTTGGTTGGAAATGGCCTGGGTAACTCCAGGCCATTTTTTTCTATGAACCCCACATTCCCATATCTTGGTTTTGGCCTCGGTCTCCGTGCACCCCATTATGACACCATCCTTGCGGATCGTCCGAAGGAGGTAGAGTGGTTTGAAATCATTTCCGAGAATTTTATCGAAGCACACAAAGGCTACTGGGACTTTCTGGCCGATTTGCGGCAGGATTATCCCATTGTCATGCACGGCGTATCGCTGTCCATCGGCGGGGCTGACCCGCTGAATGCTGAATATCTGCAAAAGCTGAAAGCACTGGCGCAGTTTCTAGATGCGCCTTGGGTATCAGACCATCTCTGCTTTACCGGCGCGGGTGGGCATAATACGCACGACCTACTGCCGATCCCTTATAACGAAGAATCACTCGCGCATCTCACCTGCCGCATTCATGCGGTGCAGGAAGCACTAGCGCGTCCGTTAGTGTTGGAAAACCCATCGAGCTACCTCGAATTCAAAAATTCCACGATCAGCGAACAGGATTTTCTTGTGTCGCTCTGTCAGCGCACGGGGTGCAAGCTGCTACTGGATGTGAACAACGTCTATGTCAGCGCCTTCAATCACGGCTTTGATGCCAAAGCCTATATCGACGCCATCCCGAAAGAATCCATCGTGCAGATTCACCTTGCGGGGCATAGCCACCACGGTGACTACATCATCGATACGCACGATGCGCCGGTGATCGATGAGGTGTGGCAACTATATGCCTATACCACCCAGCAAAAAGGCAACATCAGCACGATGGTGGAATGGGATGATAACATTCCTGCCTTCGACATGGTACTGGCCGAACTTGAAAAAGCGCGCCACTTTGCGAAAAGCAACAGGGAGGCGGCATGACGGCGGAGTATTTTGCACAGCTTTATGCCTTCAGCGACGGCATTATTCGTGATGACGACCGGCAGGTGCTGGACGACATCGCACTGCCACCGCGTGGTAGCGCGCAAAAACGCTTCGCCATTTACACCGATGGCTATCGCATTCGTCTGCAAAAAGCGGTGGAAGCGGATTATCCCTGCCTCAAGCATTATCTTGGCGATAAGGCGCTGGGCGTACTGATTGCAGATTTTGTTGAACAAACGCCATCCTCGCATTTCAATCTCGACCGCTATCCATTCGCCTTTGACAGTTTCGTATGCGCTCGGCTGGATGACGCTACCGCAGGTGAAATTGCCTTGCTGGAAAGTACCATTGCCAGCGTTTTCATGCAGGAGGAAAGTTCCCCCCTCGATCCATCTGCTTTCGAGAATCTCTCACCTGAGCAATTTGGGGAAATGACTCTGCATCCGCGCAAAGCCTCCCGTTTGCTTTTATTTTCTCATCTCACCCATAGCTATCTCTCAGAATTCCGTGCGGACGATAATCCTATAAAGCCGGAGCCGTTGCCGCAATATGTGTATGTCTATCGTCATCGTAACGAGGTGCAGCGGCTGGAGTTGCCGCAAGCGGCATTTTTATTGCTGCAATGCCTGTTCGATGGGTTGACCGTCGGGGAAGCACTGGAACATATAACAAAAACGGACGATTCGCTGACTGACACCATCGCCGTCAACCTGCAGGGCTGGTTTGCAGATTGGATGCTCAAGGGCGTTTTCTGTAAGGAATAGCCTGATTTTATTGAATAATTGATTTATTAATGATTTTCTGTTACAATCCGCCTTATGAAGATTTTTCACATTATTGCGATCCTGATGCTTTCCGTAAGCGTCGCTGTTGCGGGTTTTCCAGCGCAGGCGAAGCCTCAACCTGAATGCCCCGTGGCGAAGATGATGAAGATGGAAAACGCCCAGCAGACGGATATGCAGGGCATGGAAGACTGCAAGGGCTGCGATAAAATGGCCAAGCAGGATGCTGGTAAATCCGGTTGCTGTGATGATAGCACTTGTAACACCAAGTGTTCAGCTATGAGCAGCAGCGTCAGTATGAACCTTCCTTCGATGAAGACTGAAACACCTGCCATCAATCAACAGATGCAGCGGTTTTATACGGTGGATGCACATTTGCCATCCGCGCATCTTAATTCCCAAGAACGCCCTCCCAAGATTCTCTCGTAAGGAGAAGTGTGTCCGCAGTCTGGCGTAGTGCCTAGCGGATTGCTTCTCGCATGTGTTCTGTCGCGTCTGCGGCAGTTAATCCGTTACGAGAGGTTTTATGTTCAAATATACAATCATTGCGCTGATACTGATAAGCGCATCGCTCCCCGCCCAGGCGGAAGAGGCAAAAACAGAGCCGATGGCCGAGCATCATACGCTGGGTCAGTTGGAAGAAAAACTGCGCCAGCATCCTGAGATCGCAGCTTACGCCAGTCGCGTGGAAGCCTCTGGCAGTTATGCCAAGGGAGAATTGGGCTTGCCCGACCCAATGCTATTCATTGAGCAGGAAGATTACCGTTTACGCTCTGACATGGGACGCGGCGGCGGTGATACAATGGTAGGTTTCCGGCAGGAGATTCCCCGCTACAGCGTGCGTAAAGCGCGCTCTGATCGATTACATATCGAATCAAGAAAAAGTCGCCTGCTGCAAGATTATGCCTTTGCCACGATGAGGGCGCGGATGATTGCATCCTTTGCCAATTTGCAAAAGATTAAGGAACTACGCGCTATCGCGCTGGAACAGGAAAAGCTTCTGAGAACTCAGGAACAGAGCCTGAAAGGTAGCGTCGCCGCCAATCGTACGGGTGTAAGCACCGTACAGATGACCAGCGCAGAGCTTCAGGAAATAAGCATAACGCTGGTAGAACTGGACGAAGAGCACCACGAGATTCAGGCAATGCTGATAAATATGTTGGGTGAAGCACCAGAAATTGTGATGTCACCTATCGAGATAGCCGGATGGAATAGTAATCCGGAGAATACCTTCCCTGTGGTCATTGCTGCCTCCGACATCGACATGGCGAAGAAAGACGTGGATATCCGCGAGGCAGAATATGGACCCAATTTTGAGATTCAGGCCAGTGCCGGGCGCATGGACGGTGGTGATCGGGGCGGCAGCCTGATGCTGGGTGTCAGTATTCCGCTGTGGGCATCAGAGAATCAAAAGCCCAAATTGCAAGGTGCAAAAGCCTCTCTATCAGCAGCCGAGCTTGACCGTGATGCAATCAAGCGTGAAGTCACGCAAAAACTCGCACACCTCAAGGCGCAAATTGATACGAGCGCAAAGAAGCTCACCTTGCTTGGGCAAAAAGAAACTCTGCTGAAGGCGGCAGCGGATGCCACTTCTAGGGAGTACGAGGCAGGCAAAGCCGACTTTGCCATGATTCTCAAAGCCAAGCGGGAAGCATTCTCTGTTCGGGCGCAGGCAGCAACAGAGCAGGCAAAACACACCGCGCTGATCGCTGATTTTAACCGTTACATTGTCCAGGAGAACCGCCATGAATAGCCGCATTATTTTCCTAATTCTGGCTTGCCTTCTGATGATTCCCAGCGTGATTTACGCCGAAGAAATCGCAAATGGCGTTGTGCAGGACGATTCAGGCCGTAAGGTGCTTTACTGGCATGACCCGATGGTGCCAGGAAAGAAATTCGACAAGCCTGGCAGATCACCCTTCATGGATATGGAACTAGTGCCGAAATACGCCGATGAATCCGGCATGGAGGAAAGTGGTGGAAAGCCTGTGATTTCTATCAGCGCGAATAATGTGCAGAAGATGGGAGTGCGTACCGAGAAAGTGATGAAGATGACACTGGGTGGAGGGCTTCGTGCCACTGGCATCATCATGGAAAATGAGCGCATCCGCTGGGATATGTTTAGTCAGGTGGAAGGCCGCGTCGATGACCTGAAATACAGCGCGGTGGGCGACAGGGTGAAGAAAGGCGATTTGTTCTATACGCTCTATAGCCCTGAACTACTGGCGTTGCAGAATGATTATCTTGCAGCATTGAAGGCAGGATATAAGGACCTTGCTACCGCTGCACGAAAACGCATGAAATTGCTAGGTGTGGATGATAATGTTCTGAGCGCGATTGCCAAAAATGGCAAGGCGTATGAGAGCGTATCATTTTATATTCCCGCCGATGGTATTTTGAACCGGCTGGAAATTCGCAAAGGTCATTATCTGCAAGTGAATGGCGAAATCGGCCATGTGCAGGACTTATCCAGTGTCTGGGTGGAGGCTGCGATTCCTGAGAAAGATTTAAGCCAGATCAAAGAGGGTGATAAGGCAAAAGTAAGCACTGCCGGTAGCACGGGAGAAATGGAAGCGACAGTGGATTATATCTACCCCACCATTACGCCGGAAACCCGTACCGGCAAGGCGCGGCTGGTGGTTGAGAATCTTGACTATCTGCTAAAGCCAGCAGGCTATGCGACAGTGGAATTTGCCACGAGCGCATCTGAGCGGGTTACCGTGCCGAGTTCCGCTGTACTCCGTGATACGGGCGGCAGCCATGTAATTCTTGCGCTGGGCGATGGCAAGTTTCAGGCGCGTATCGTGCAAACCGGAGCGACCGCCGAAGGGCGCACGGAAATCACGCAAGGGCTGGCTGAGGGAGAGGAAGTTGTCGTGAATGGCCAGTTCCTGATCGACTCCGAATCGAATTTGCGCGAGTCGCTGCAAAAACTGTCGGGAGACAAATAATGAGCAATCTCGCGCATGATCCGACCAAAACCTTTATCGCCCGTGTAATTGACTGGTCAGCAAATAATCCGCTGCTGG
>CAZRVJ010000027.1:0-7175 GCA_964603535.1 uncultured Candidatus Saccharibacteria bacterium | reverse complement strand
TAATTTTTTTTAATATAATTAATGGTTGGCGTTGATGCTCTATAGATGGCGTTAGAGTCGTCTTTGTGTCCGACACCCCAGCCATCTAAGATGATGAGAACGCAGGTTTTTTTCGGCCTTAATTAATTCCACTTATAGTTTGAGTGAATTTTTGACTATATTCATCGGCTGATTGAATTTCTTTTTTTATTAATTCAATAAGCTGATTTAAATCACGTTTGATTTCGTAATAATCTCCATTTAATTGGGATGCGTATTTTCTGTCTAACTCACTTAATAATGTATCTACACCGCTACCATAATTAAGGAGGTGTCCGATAGCTTCAATTTGATAGGCAACAGCTTGTTGAATCTTTTCGCGATCCGTGGTGTCTGAAAGATTAGCTGATAATTTTGTTAATTGTTTTAATTGTTCGGTTAGAGCTACGGCAGTCTGGTTAATTTTGTCGTTGTTATTTTTTTCTTCTACTACTAAATCCAAGGCTGGACCGATTTCATAATTTTTTTGCTTCTCTTCTATTAATTGAAAGCGTTCATTGCTAGCTGATGCCAAAACATTGATTTCTTTTATAAGCTCGTTGATTCTAGTTTGAGTGGAGGAGAGTTTTTTTAGATTGGCTTGAGAAATTCCAACGATTAAAAAAGCTACTCCGACAACAACGAGTATTGGCACGATAATTACGAGATATTTTTTGAGTGTTTTCTTATTCACAGTGTTTTCATCTTATCACACCTTTTTTAAAAAGTGAAGTTTATACATTATATTAGCGCTAATTTCTTGATTATGGATACCTTGTTGTTTTTTTTAAAATTAGTTATTATTAAAGAAAGAAGGTCTAAGTAATAAAATATTATAAAATTAAGTTTAAAACATGTTTAACGAAAAATTTAATGAAAGCATTAAAAATAAAAATGAAAAACAAAAATTAGTGGAAAGCATGACTGATTTTGATGAAATTGATGAAATTAATTTTAAAACAATAGAAAACTATATTAAAGATATCAATAAAGATAAAAAAGGAGATGAGAAGATTGATGATTTGGTATGGTATAATCCTATTGATTCTGATATTGTGGAAACCGGAATGACTACTTCTGAGGCGGTTAAAAAATTAAATTATTTTAATACTGACGGTAAATTAATAAAGATTGAGAAAATCGGAGCATTAAAAATTTTAAAAAGAATGCAAAGTGAGTTGGAAGAAAAAGGATTAAAAATGGTCTTTGAATTTACGGGAGATGATCCGACTGATAAGGATAAAGAATCACAATACGATATAACTATTACTGATCAAGATGGTAAAATTATAAAACAAGAATTTGATAAACGGGCCAGTGATATTTTTCAAGAATGGTTGCATGAAAATTATAATGAATTAATAATTAATGGCACATTGATAGCTGAGCAAGATGATAAGACAGTTGATTTAATACCAAAAGAAAAGGCTGCATAAAAATATCAATATAAATTTATTTTCAGCGTGTATATATATGTATATGAACCTTGATTAATTGATTGTTTTGTTGGGGTTTATATGGGGGAGTGGATTTGACCCCGTGCCTTTTGTGGATTGAACCGACTAGTCATTAAATTTTGAAGTTTATCGGTTTTTTGTTTAAATCTTATCCACAAAGGGCGCGGGGTTGACATTCTTTTTTATTTGACTAGAATGAGTGATAGGAATACAATAGAATATAATAAGTAAGAAAAAACAATTTAATTACTTACGCTTCACACTTGCAAAATGGAAGCCAGTGATTAGCAATAACAATTTTTTTAATTGTTGCTAATCACTGGTTTCTTAATCTAAGAAACCACGTAGTAATAGAACTTTGACAATTTAGAATTAAACATAAAACAATATTTTTTCATTGTTTCGTGCTATTTAAGTTTGTACTCTTTAATTAGTTAAAAACTAGTTCAAATTTTCTTTTATTGAGGATTTGATCCTGGTCCAGGATGAACGCTGGCGGTGTGGATAAGGCATGCAAGTCGCACGGACATATTTGTGATTACATCAATAATATGTTAGTGGCGAACGAGTTAGTAATACCTTGGTACATACCTCAAAGTTTGGTATAGCTCGCCGAAAGGCGGGGTAATTCCAAATGGTCCCTCACGGGTAAAGGCGAAAGCCGCTTTGAGATTGGCCTAGGTCCCATCAGATTGTTGGCGGGGTAATTGCCCACCAAGTCTATGACGGGTAGGGGAGCTGAGAGGCTGTTCCCCAACGGGGACACTGAGACACGGGTCCCACTCCTACGGGAGGCAGCAGTCGAGAATATTCGGCAATGGGCGAAAGCCTGACCGAGCGACACCGCGTGCAGGAAGAAGGTCTTCGGATTGTAAACTGCTTTTATTAGGGATAAATTTTTGATCGTACCTAGTGAATAAGGGGCTGCTAACTACGTGCCAGCAGCCGCGGTAATACGTAGGCCCCAAGCGTTATCCGGATTTATTGGGCGTAAAGGGTGCGTAGGATGTCTAACGCGTCTTGTTTTAAATTCTCAGGCCCAACCTGGGCATTGGGCAGGATACGGTTAGACTAGAGGGTGCTAGAGGTTACTGGAACAGCCGGTGTAGGGGTGAAATCCGTTGATATCGGCTGGAACGCCAAAGGTGAAGACAAGTAACTGGGGCATTCCTGACTCTGAGGCACGAAAGCGTGGGGAGCAAAAAGGATTAGATACCCTTGTAGTCCACGCCCTAAACAATGGATACTAGCTGTCTCGAGTATCGACCCTCGGGGCGGCGAAGCTAACGCGTTAAGTATCCCGCCTGGGAAGTACGGCCGCAAGGCTAAAACTCAAAGGAATAGACGGGGACTCGCACAAGCGGTGGATCATGTGGTTTAATTCGATGGTAAACGAAGAACCTTACCAGGGTTAGAAATGCCGATGACGTTCCGGTGAAAGCTGGAATTTCTTTACTGACGTCGGCACAGGTGCTGCATGGTTGTCGTCAGCTCGTGGCTTGAGTTGTTCCCTTAAGTGGGGTAACGAGCGCAACCCCTGTTTCGTGTTGCAAGTGTCACGAAAGACCGCCCAGCCGAAATTCTTGAAAAGTTTTTCAAAAATTTCGGCTGGGAGGAAGGCGGGGATGACGTCAAATCAGCATGGCCCTCTGATACCCTGGGCTACACTCATGATACAATGGCTGATACAAAGAGTTGCCAAATCGTAAGATGGAGCTAATCTCAAAAAATCAGCCTCAGTTCGGATTGGGGTCTGCAACTTGACCCTATGAAGTTGGAATCGCTAGTAATCGCGCATCAGCTATGGCGCGGTGAATACGTTCTCGAGTCTTGTACTCACCGCCCGTCACACCAAGGGAGCCGGGAAAGCTTAAAGTTCGTTTTGCGGATTAGAGCTAGCTCGGTAACAAGGGTGAAGTCGTAACAAGGCACCGGTAGCGGAAGCTGTTGGTGGATCATTAAAACAAGAATTACTTCAATTCTTTTAGAATTGTAAGTTTCTAGGTTGGTTATTATTGACTTCGGTTAGTAATAAAACTCCAAAGTAGAGTACCGAGGAGTTGGCACGAAACGATGAAAAAGTGTTGTTTTTATGTGGATATGATATCCACATATGTAATTTGTTAGTTAGCGTATTTTTTCTTATAATTTAATAAGAGATTAATTTATGGATACTAATTTGAAAGTTTTATTAGTAGAAGACGACCCATTTTTGTCTAACCTTTTAAAGGTTAGATTGCAAAAAGAAAATGTGGACGTTTTTTTGGCTAGAGATGGAGAAGAGGCATTAAAAAGGATTGAAGAAGACAGACCATCTTTGGTTTTGTTAGATTTGATATTGCCTAAAAAAAGTGGGTTTGAAATCTTAGAAAAAATTTCTACTGACCCGCAATTAAAAGATATGCCGGTTATTATCCTCTCTAATTTAGGTCAGACAAGTGATATTCAAAGAGGTAAAGAATTGGGTGCTATTGAATATTATGTAAAAGCTAAAATTTCTATAGACGATTTGGTTGGTAAGGTAAAAACTTTCTTAATCAAAAAATAAAACTTGCGGAGTCAATCGCCGCGAGTAGGGTCGATTATCAATTATCAATTTTAGTAATTTAAGTCGTATGAAAAATATAAAAGAAATAAAAAAAATGAAAAAAGGTTTCACTTTAATTGAACTTTTAATAGTAATTGCTATCTTAGCCTTATTAATGAGCATTATCGTTGTTACTTTGAATCCTGCGGAATTATTAAGAAAAAGCCGAGATACAAAAAGAGTTTCCGATTTAAACGCTCTTCGCACAGCTTTAAATCTTTATGTTACCGATAAAGCTGCTCCAGATTTAGACGGTGCTGGCAGTTGTAGTACTAATACTTGGTTTTCATTGGCTGCCAATGGTGCTAGTGGTTGCACTACTTTAGCTGATAGTCTTTGTACTCTCACTCCACGTTTAACTAACGGCTCTGGCTGGATTCCAGTAAATTTTGGTAGTATTTCTTCTGGATCTCCATTGTCTGCTTTGCCGGTTGATCCAACTAATGCTACTTCAACTACTGCTCTCTCCAATTTGTATTATGCTTATAAGTGTGATAGCTCTTCTATGACTTTTGAATTAAATGCTGCTATGGAGAGTAGCTATTACAGAAGCACTGCTTATGGTGGCTCTGCTGGGGATGGCGATGTGTGTTCTACTGATGGCGGAAATAACGATCTTCTTTATGAAGTTGGTTCTAAACCAGGGTTAGACTTATTGACTAGTAGCACTACTACCTCAGGATATTTTTACCCATAAATTTATTAATTAGCTAAAGCGCATGATTGCATTGATAGAAAATTATATTAAATTTTTGCCTTTGGCTTATATCGTAATAACAGCGGGTTTGATTTTTGGCTTGCCTAATAGGCGAGCCAAAAGATTCATTAAGCCCGCTGTTGTTTTTGTTTTGGTGTCCGTATTTTTAAAAATAATTTTAGAGTTTGTCGGTCAGTATTATGTTTGGGCGCATGGCGACGCTTCTCGCGGATTATTGCCTCCCCATACTCCCATTAATTATTTTTTTGAATATTGTGCCTATCATTTTGCTTGGCCAGTTGTGGCAGCGATTCTAGCGGGTTGTGTTTTTATTTTATTGGCAAAAATTTTAAATAAATATTTTGATCAAAGGTTTTTTGAAGAGGATGAGCCTTGGCATCTTATTTTTGGATTGATTGTTGTTGGCCATCCTTATTGGATATTTTATATCTTTGCAGTAATAATTTCCGCGGTTGTTTTTTATTTGTTTGATTTAATTTTTAAAAAAATAAAATTTGGGCAAGTTTTTTCTTTGTATCGTTTTTGGATTCCCATGGCTTTAGTCGTTATGATATTTAGTGAATGGATTATAAAAATCCCAATTCTCCAATCTTTAAAGTTTTAGATTATAAAAACTCACCTCATCAAGAGCAGGTGAGTTTTTTGATTGCCTTTTTTTAATTAGCTCTTTATTGTGGAGTATTTTTTTGGTATACTATAAACAATGGCATTAAGATTACCTTCGGATAGATTCAAAGAACTTTTGGTGGGGAGCGATTTAATCTCTGCTGAAGATTTTGAATCCGCTTTAAATGATTCAAAAAGGACTGGGCAAGACCTGTCTAATATTTTAGTTTCTCGGGGATTTATCACCGAGGATTATTTGTTCCAACTTTATTCTGATTTTTTTAAAACTCCTTTAGTTAAATTAAGAGGAAAGCCTATTAGAAAGGATCTTTTGAATATTTTGCCTGAGGATGTTGCTAGGGGAAGAAGAGTTGTTATTTTTGATAAAACTGAAGAAGATGGTTCAGTTTCTTTAGCCATGGAAGACCCGAGTGATTTGGAAACTTTGGGTTTTGTGCAGAAATATATTAATGCTCCCGTTAGAACATTTTTAACTACCGCTAAAGATTTAAATTATGTTTATTCTCTTTATGGTAAAGAGGTTGTAGAAGATTTTCAAAAAGTTATTGAAGAGAATGTGCGAGCCGGAGCGCAATTGAAAGAAACGGATGAGCAGAATGTAGCTAAAGAATTGCCGATTGTAAATATTGTGGATGCTATTTTTACTTATGCCATTTCATTGAATGCTTCCGATGTGCACATAGAAGTGCAGAGAGATATTTTAATGATTAGATTTAGAATTGATGGAGTGCTCCATGAAATCGCCAGAATTCCTAAAGAAATTCATCCGGCCATCGTGGCGCGTGTTAAGCTTTTAGCTAATTTAAGAATTGATGAACACAACCGCCCTCAGGATGGTCGTTTTCGTCATGAAGCTTTGGGTGAGGGGATGGACATCCGTGTTTCTATTATGCCGACTTTTTATGGAGAAAAAGTAGAAACTCGTTTGCTGAAAGCATCAGCTAAGCCGATGAGTTTGGCTGAATTAGGGATGATGGAAGATTCCATTAAAATCATAGAGGATAGTATTAAGAGAACATACGGAATGCTTTTGGTAGTGGGTCCGACTGGTTCCGGTAAAACCACTACACTTTATTCTATTTTGAATATGTTGAATAAGCCGGATGTGAATATTGTTACTATTGAAGACCCGATTGAGTACGACATCCGTTATGTTAATCAAACTCAAATTAATACTCAGGCGGGAATTACTTTCGCTTCTGGGTTAAGGGCTATTTTGCGTCAGGACCCGAATATTATCATGGTCGGTGAAATCCGCGATGAAGAAACAGCAGAAATATCTGTTCATTCCGCTTTGACCGGTCATTTGGTTTTGTCCTCTTTGCATACTAATGACGCGCCGACTACTGTCCCGCGTTTTATTGATATGAAAGTTCCTCCATTTTTGGTGTCTGCGGTTATTAATACTGTGGCTGCTCAAAGATTGGTGAGAAAAATTTGTTCTGATTGTGTGCAGTCATATGAACCAACAGAAGAAATTTTAGCGAGTTTGAAAAATCAATTAGAAAATTTTTCTGGGGTACAAAATCCTGAATTACCAAAAGTTTTATATAAGGGGGCAGGATGTCAGTCTTGTGGTTTTACTGGTTATCGTGGGCAAATGGCTATTTTTGAAGTCTTAGATATTGATGAAGACATGAGACGTTTAATCAACCAATCGGATTTTACTTTGGATAAATTCAGAGTCTTGGCTAAAGAAAAAGGAATGGTTTCTATGTTTGAGGACGGAGTAAGAAAAGCCAAATTAGGATTAACTACTATAGAAGAA
>CAZRVJ010000026.1:0-7322 GCA_964603535.1 uncultured Candidatus Saccharibacteria bacterium | reverse complement strand
AGGGCAACTAGAAAGGCTACTCCTATCCAGGTAAATAAAATTTGAAAATATTTTTTTAAGTCGCCGGATTTTTTGTTTTTATAAAAATAATAAATTATTGGTATTAAGGCTAAAAAGGGAGCGAAACGAAAGGCGATATAAGTATGTAATCCAATGCCGAAAAATACTCCGGCCATAACAGCTGGCCAAATTCTTTTTTCTTTCCAAGCTGAAATAATAAAATAAAAAGACCAAACTAAACAAAATGGCACCATAATAGCTCGGAATCCAATACGAGAAAAATTAACATGCCAAAAAGAGAGGGCGATCATAAAGGTAGAGGCAGTGGCTAAGACGGTGTTTTTGTGAAAAACTTTTCTGGTTAATAAGTAAATTCCTATAACAGTGAGAACTCCAAAAAAGGCAGAAACAATTCTTAATGACCAAGGGTGATTGTTGAAGATAGCAATACTAGCTGCTTGGATGTTGATAAAAAATCCTTCTCGTCCATTGTTTTCGGGGTAATAGATTTTGTACTGACCAGTTGCGTTAGCTTCTAGGGCATTATTGCCATTCATGGCTTCATCGGGATAAAGGCCCGGTGGGGTTTGTTTTATATTCCAAAATCTAAAAAATATTGATATAATTAAGATAAGAAAAATCACGAAGAATTCTTTTTTGGTCATAAGCATATTTTAATATTTTTTATATCAAATGTCTACGGAATTTATGCCGGAAAATTCCGGCAATGTTGAGAGAGAAATTGCCATTTTAGAGCAAAAATTAGCTGAGAAAAAGGCTAGTTTAGGAAAGGTGGAAAATTTTTCTGAGAAGGAATTTGTTAAAGAAACAATAAAGGAAAGGATGTCTGAAGCGCCGATATTTAGCGCGCCACAGAAGTCTGTAGCTCCCGCAAAAAAGAGTGCACAGACAACCCCAACACCTTTGGTGGCTACGGGGAAGGTAACGGTTCAAGATTTGCAACAGTTGTCTAAAGAAAAGCAATTGGATATTTTAGTGGGCATAGCCATGACACAATCTATACCAGAGTCAGTTTCTTTGGCGCAAGCCACTGATAATCCTTATATTTTGGATGAATTACACGATGTTTTAGTTGATAAATTTTATAGCGAATTAGTTAAAAGAGGAAAAATATAAATATGTATTTATTCATTGGCGTGGTAATAATTTTTGTTGTTGGTTTGGGGTTGGTGTTTTTGGCTTTGGCGATGCACAAGCATAGTTTTGGAAATCTAGTAAATTCTTCTTTTAAGTTTCAATTACTGGCGATAAAATTGCCGCCAGAAGTAGGGGCAGATGATAAAAAATCGGTTAAGGAAAAAATTTCCGTTGCTGAGCAATTTATTAGTTCTTTGGCTGGTTTAAATAAACCTCTAATTTTAGAAATTGCCGTATCTCACATTGGAGAAGGGGTATATTTTTATTTAGCCGTAGCAAAAGATTCGGCAGAATTTATTCAAAAACAAATCCAAGGATTTTTTCCAACAGCTATTATTGAGCCGGTAGAAGATTATAATATTTTTAATCCTGATGGATTTTCTAGTTATGCTTTTTTGAAACAAAAAGAAAATTGGTCTTTGCCTTTTCGTACTTATCAAGAGTTGGAAGCGGATTCTATCTCTGGTATTTTGAATACTTTTTCTCAGCTGAAAGAAGATGGGGAGGGTTTGTGTTTGCAGATAATTTTAAAAACAGCTCCGGCTAGCGCTAAAAAACCCGCTTTAGAGGCTATTAAAAAATTGAGACAAGGGGCTTCGGCTAAGGAAGTTTTAGGCGGTGTAGATTTAAAGGAATTGGCTAAGGGGATGGGAAGCGCTTTGGGTTCTGTCGTGTCTCCAGGTAATGAGGCGGAAAAGGAGAAAGAAAAACAGAAGGTTGTTGTTGATGACGCTACAATTAAATTGTTAGAAAGCAAATTGTCTAAGAGTTTGTTTCATGCCAATATTAGAATTTTATCATCAGCCAAAACTCAAGAAAGAGCTAATGAAATTTTAACGAACATGCTCGGATCTTTTCAGCAATTTGGTTCTCCGATGAAAAATAATTTTTTAGCAGTAAAGCCGGGAAAAGGACAACGCTTTGCCTTTAATTATGTTTTTAGAAATTTTAATAATAAAGAAACTTTATTATTAAATTCAGAAGAAGTGGCTAGTTTTTGGCATTTCCCAGCGCATATAGAAAATGCTCCGTATGCTGCTTGGGTAAAAACCAAAGAAGCGCCACCACCAATGGAGTTGCCCGAGGAGGGGATTATTCTGGGAATAAGTGTTTTCAGAGGGCAAGAAAAGATGGTTCGTATTTTACCTAATGATCGCCGACGCCATATTTATTCTATTGGTCAAACCGGAACTGGTAAGACTTATTTGATGGAGAATCTGATTATTCAAGATATTCAAAATGGAGATGGCGTGTGTTTTATTGACCCTCACGGTGATTCTATTGATAAAATTTTGGGCTATATTCCGCAAAATCGCGTTGATGATGTAGTAGTTTTTGATCCTGGTGATTTGGAACGTCCAATGGGTTTGAATATGTTGGAGTATGATTTTAATCGCCCAGAACAAAAAACATTTATTATCAATGAATTGATAAATATTTTTGATAAACTTTATGATTTGAAAGCGACTGGTGGCCCAATGTTTGAACAATATTTGAGAAACGCTTTAGGTTTGATTATGTCCGATCGAACAGAAATGGCTACTTTAATGGATGTGCAGAGAGTCTTCACTAACGAAGAATATCGCGCTAGAAAATTAGCTCAATGTTCCGATCCTACTATTGTAGAGTTTTGGCAAAAAGAAGCAGCCAGAGTTACTTCTGGAGAGATTTCTTTACAAAATATAACCCCATATATTACTAGTAAATTTAATACTTTTGTTTCCAATGATTACATGAGGCCTATTATTAGTCAGCAAAAATCAGCTTTCAATTTCCGAGAAATTATGGATAGCAAAAAGATTTTGTTGATTAATTTATCCAAGGGTCGCATTGGTGATTTAAACTCTTCTTTATTGGGTCTGATTTTTGTGGGAAGAATCTTGATTTCTGCTTTATCGCGTGTTGATACACCAGAAGATCAGCGTTCAGATTTTTATCTCTATATAGATGAGTTCCAAAATGTTATTACTCCGAGTATTTCTACGATTCTTTCCGAAGCGCGTAAATATCGTTTATGTTTATATGTAGCTCATCAATTTATTGCTCAATTAGACGAAAAAATTAGAGAGGCGGTTTTTGGTAATGTTGGCACTATTATTTCTTTTAGGGTAGGTGTTAAAGACGCAGAGTTTTTAGAAAAACAATTTGCTCCGGTATTTAATCAAAATGATTTAATTAATATTGATAATTTTAACGCTGTGATAAAATTATTGGTAAATAATCTTACTACTAGGGCTTTCAATTTTCAGCCGCTTACTAAAGAGAAGGGGGATCCACAAAAAACGGGATTAATTAAGGAGTTGTCACGCATGAAGTTTGGGCGTGATCGACAGGAAGTAGAAAGTTATATAAAAGAAAAATTTTTAAAAAATTAAATAATTGTCGTAGACAAGCAATGCCAATATGCTTGCATACTAATTATGCGAATACGTATTAGTATTATTCGTATCAATTTGTATATTAGTATTGGTTGCAACAAGCAAGATGGAAAATAAAATTTATGAATTAATAATATTGGGTGCGGGACCGGCTGGAGTAGCTGGAGCGATTTATGCTCATAGAAAAAATATCACAACTTTATTAATTGGTGATAATTTTGGTGGGCAGGCAGTTGTAGCAGCTAAAATAGTGAATATTCCTGGACAAATTAATATTTCTGGCGCGCAAATGTCTCAATCTTTTGAAAATCAGATAAAAGATATTGGTGTCCCATATTCCTTGGATAGAATTGAAAAGGTAGAGAAGCAGGGAGATGTTTTCGTGGTTAAAACAGCTCAAAATGTTTTTCAAGCAAAAAATATATTAGTAACTTTAGGAAGAAAATATAAAGATTTAGGTCTCGCTGATGAGGAAAAATATAAAGGACGCGGTCTTTTTTATTGTTCTACTTGCGATGCTCCAATTTTTAAAGATAGAGTTGCCATGGTGATTGGTTCAGGGAACTCGGCTTTGAATAGTGTAATTGATTTGTCGCCGTTCGCTTCAAAAATTTATGTGCTTACTCATGGTGATGCTATGAGGGGTGATGCTGTTTTGCAGGAAGAGATAAAAAAGAATCCTAAGGTGGAAATTATTTTTAATGCTAATGTTTCGGGCTTGGAAGGGGATCTAATGATTAAAGCTATTAAATATAAGGATAGTGTTTCTCAAGAAGAAAAAAGATTGGAGGTGTTTGGGGCTTTTGTGAATATTGGCATGAAGCCAAATGCGGAATTAGTTAAAGACCTGGTACAATTAAATGAAGGCGGAGAAATAATAACTGATTTTTTAGGCCGAACTTCGCAACCTGGTATTTGGGCAGCAGGGGATATCACTTCTTTGCCTTATAAACAGATTAGCGTAGCCATTGGCGATGGTATTAGGGCTGCTTTGGATGTTTATGCTGAAGTAAAAAAGCCGAAAAATAAAGATGCAATATAATAAAAACCCTCGCCATTGGCGAGGGTTTTTGAAATATGGTATAATGCCTTTATGAGCAATAAAATTATTGCTGCTAATTTTAAAATGAATTTATCCTCTAAAGATGAGGCAATAAATTTATGCAAATATTATCAGCAGAAAGATCAAGAGTTGCCTAATGTTGATTTTATCGCCGCGCCAGATTTTCTTTGGCTGGAAGATATAGTTGGATTGGGTGTGAGTGTTAGTAGTCAGGATTGTTTTTTTGAAGATGCTGGGCCTTTCACTGGAGAAATTTCCCCGATGATTTTAAAAAATATTGGAGTGAAATATTGTATTGTTGGTCATTCGGAAAGAAGGAATTTGGGAGACACTGACGAGATAGTTAATAAAAAAATAAAGGCTGTAATAAAAAATGGAATAATTCCCATTTTGTGCGTAGGAGAAACCTTAGAACAAAAGCAATCAGGACAGAAAGATGAAGCTTTAAGGGGGCAAATAATGACGGCTTTGGAAGATGTAGTTGATGATTCTATCTCTTTAATAGTGGCTTATGAGCCTGTTTGGGCGATTGGCACTGGTTTGGCAGAAGATTCTGAGGAGGCAGCTAAAACCATGGAATATATTTTTAAGTTAGTAACACAGATTATTCCTAGCGCAGAGATAAAAATGATTTATGGCGGATCCGTTGATATTTTAAATATTGAGAGTTTTATGTCCAAGAGTATAATTCAAGGTGCCCTTGTCGGAGGGGCTAGTTTAAAAAAAGAAGAATTCGCGAAAATATTAGAAATCGCTAATTCTTCGAAATAAAAGTTATTATGAATAAAGAAGACGCAAAAGATAGCGCATTGAGGACTTTGTCCTTGTTTTTATTAGTCGCATCTGTAGTAGGTTTGGTTTGGGGCTGGTCTGTCTATAAAAAAACAGCCAATAGCGTAGTTAATAATACCATGTCTGTCTCATCTGAGGGAGAAGTGGTGGTAAAGCCAGATTTGGCCGTTCTTAATTTTTCAGTTGTAACTCAAGGGCAATATGCCAGTAGTGTACAAAAAATTAATGATGAAAAAATGGCTATGGCTATAGAGTATTTGAAAACTTCTGGCGTAGATGAAAAAGATATAAAGACAACTTCTTATGCTTTAAATCCACAATATAATTATTCCTGGTGTAACAATGGGAATAGCGATATTTATTGCCCAGCTAAAATCGTAAGTTATATTTTAACTCAAGGAGTAGAAGTAAAGATTAGGGATATGGCTAAGGTTGGAGAAATTATGGGTAATTTGCCAGATAAAGGAGCTAATGAAATTTCCTCCATTAACTTCACTATTGATGATCTTGATGTGCCAAAAATTGAAGCCAGGAAAAAGGCTATTGAAAAAGCTAGCAATAAAGCTTTGTTAATGGCTGAAGCAGCCGGTGTTAAATTGGGCCGTATTATCAATATTTCTGAAGGCTCCAATTATGCTCCTGTTGCTTATACCAATTATAATAAACAGATGTCCGTGCGTGGAGCCGATGAATCTTCTCCAATTCAAGTGGGATCTAATGAAATTACAGTTAATGTAACTCTTACTTACGAAATTAAGTAATAAAAGTGATTAAAGAAATTGATGTAAAAAATAAAAAAGTTTTTGTACGAGTTGATTTTAATATTGACTTGGACAAGGATGGTAGGATTTTAAGTGATTTTAGAATTAAGGCCACTATTCCCACCATTCAATTTTTGCTAAAGGCTGGCGCGAATAAAATTATTCTCGCCAGCCATTTAGGCAAACCAAAGGCTAAGGAAGAAGAATTTAGTCTAAAGCCAATTGCGGAATATTTAGGTATATTGCTGGGGCGTAAAATAATTTTTTTAAATGATTGTATTGGTGATGGAGTGAAAAAAGAAATTGATAATGCTGCTGCTGGAGAAATATTTTTATTGGAAAATTTGCGCTTTCATGAAGAAGAGGAAAAGAATGATGATCAATTTGCTAAACAATTAGCAAATTTGGCTGATGTTTATGTTAATGATGCGTTTGGTGTTTGCCATCGCGCCAATGCTTCTGTTGTGGCGATTACAAAATTTTTACCTAGTTGCGCCGGATTATTATTGGAAAAAGAAATAGAAAATTTAGATAAAGTAAAAAATAATTTTACTCAGTCATTAATTTTGATTTTGGGTGGAGCGAAAATATCTACTAAATTGCCATTGATTAAAAAATTCTCCAAGAGGTCGGAGAAAATTTTATTAGGTGGAGGATTGGCTAATACGGTGTTGAAGGCGAGGGGATTGAATGTTGGAAAATCTTTGTTTGAGCCGGAGTTATTGGCAGAG
The DNA here is from genome assembly GCA_964603535.1 of uncultured Candidatus Saccharibacteria bacterium. Lineage (GTDB taxonomy): Bacteria > Patescibacteriota > Minisyncoccia > UBA6257 > JAAZHW01 > DAONDV01. The sequence goes on along the minus strand of CAZRVJ010000026.1, from coordinate 439 downwards.
GTTGAAAAATTAGATGATAATGTTATTACACCAGTAGATTGTTTGGTGGGTAGTTCCGTAGATGATAAACAAGCTAGAATTGTGGGCATTGAAGGGGTAAATGATAACGAAATGATTTTAGATATTGGCCCCAGCTCTTTAGACTGTTTTATAGATATTATAAAAAGAGCTGAGACTATTATTTGGAATGGGCCTTTGGGTTATTTTGAAAATGATATTTTTGCTAAAAGCACTGAAAGTATTATTAAGGTTATATCGGAAAGCCATGCTTTCAGCGTGGTGGGCGGAGGAGAGACTCTGTTGGCGTTAGAAAAAGCAAAGGCTTTTGATAAAATGAGCTTTGTTTCTACCGGCGGAGGAGCCATGTTATCTTATTTAAGTGGCGAAGAAATGCCGGGATTAAAAGTTTTAAATCAATGAATAATAAAATTTGGAAAAC
>CAZRVJ010000025.1:0-7451 GCA_964603535.1 uncultured Candidatus Saccharibacteria bacterium | reverse complement strand
ACTGGAAAGAGACTATTCCTGATTAAAAATGCTTGAATCTACCCCCGTCATCTTTAAAAGATGACGGGGGTTTGGGTTTAAAGAGCGCTTTTTGTTGCGGTTCGGGGGATTGGAATTTTCCCGTCCAATGTGCTAAAATACATTAGTTATGAACAATTTTGTTTTTAATAAATATAACGCCAAAGATATCATCATATTTTTATTGGCTGTGGTCATTTTAGCCTTATTATTGGCTACTGGAGGCCGTTATGATAGGTCATATTTCAAGGGGCGAGTGGTAGTTGTGTTTGGCGACAGCTTAACCGCCGGAGTAGGCGCTTCCAGCGCTAGTGATAGCTACGGGGCTTATTTGGCTCAGAGTTTGGGCGTTACCGTCATAAATAAGGGGGTAGGTGGTGATACTACTATTACTGCTTTAGATCGTTTGCAATCCGATGTTTTGGACTTATCTCCTAAACCGGAAATAGCTATTGTTCTATTGGGTGGCAATGATTTATTTGATGGCATTCCTCAAACGGATACTGAAAAAAACTTAAATACAATCATTAATAAAATACAAGCAAAAGGAATAAAAGTAATTCTATTGGGTCTCAGCAATGTTTATTTTCCTGATTATGAAAATATGTTTCAATCTATCGCCGCGGAAAAGAATATCGGATATGTGCGGGCTATCCTTGATGGCATCATAAACGCCGAGGATTTAATGAATGATTTAAAACACCCCAATTCTGATGGTTACAGATTGGTAGCTCAACGTATAGAACCGACTTTAGAGCGTTTTTTGTTGGAAGAAAAATAATTTTTTCGTTTTTGCTTTAATCAAGAAATAATTGTATAATTAATTTAAGGCCGCAATTTATTGGAAAAAATATGAAACTTTACGCGGGAATTATTACTATTATTGCGATAATGATTGCGCTCATTGGCAGCGGACATTGGATCATTTCATTGATTTTCGGCTTGCTTAGCTTAATTATTTGGTTTATTCGTTGGTTGTATAAATTTGGCTCATGAATTACTATTTGTTAATTATATTAATCGCGTTAATTTTGGGTATAGGGGCAATTTTATTTGCTCTATTTTCTCTTTTTAAAAAAATTGCTCAAGGAAAGAATAACGATCAGTCATTTTTATTGCTTCAAAATCAGATAGAGCATATCAATAAAACCTTAGATCAAAAACTTTCCGAATCGCGTCAGGAAATGCAATCAGCCGTGGTTACTCAGTTTTCCGAATCTCAAAGATTGATTAAAGATATTACGGCTCAAGTGTCTCAGGTGCAGGAATCCAATAAACAAGTTTTTACTATTGCTGATCAGCTCCAGAATTTGGAGAAGGTTTTAAAAAATCAAAAACAAAGAGGTAATTTAGGCGAGGCTAGTTTGGAGTTGATTTTAAGCAATATTCTTCCGCCCAATGCTTATAAAATTCAATATGAATTTAGTAATAAAGAAAAGGTAGACGCGGTTATCTTAACTAAAGAAGGAGTAATACCCGTGGATGCCAAATTTTCTTTGGATAATTATAATCGTATCATCAATGAAACCGATGAAACAAGAAAGTCAGAATTGGAAAAAGATTTTAAGAATGATTTAAAGAAAAGAATTGATGAGACTTCTAAATATATCAAAACCAATGAAGGCACTTTGCCCTTTGCTTTTATGTTTATTCCCGCCGAAGGAATTTATTATGATTTATTGATAAACGAGGTGGGTTCCGTAAAAGTTAATACCAGAAGTTTGATTGATTATGCTTATAAAGAGAAAAATGTCATTATTGTTTCTCCTACAACTTTTGCCGCGTATTTGCAATCCGTTTTGTATGGCTTTAGGGCTTTCAAGATTGAAGAGTCCGCTAGAGAAATTAGAAAAAGAGTAGACGACCTTTCCGATCATTTAAAGAAATATGATAGTTATATGCAGAAATTGGGTAATCATTTAGGAACTTCCGTTAATGCTTATAATTCCGCTTATAAAGAATTTACGAAAGTAGACAAGGATATTCTCAAAATAACGGAAAAATCTAATAATATTGAACCAGTTTTAGTGGAAAGTCCAAAAGGAAAAATTGAAGAATAATAAAAATATGGAAACCAAGAAAAAAAATCAAAAAGTAAAAAAAATAACTCTTTCGTCGGGATTAGATGCTTTGTTGGTGCCTCTAAAAGAAACTCGCACTGTGACGGTTTTAATTTTAGTTCGCGCTGGTTCTGAGTATGAGAAAAAAGAAATTAATGGCATTTCCCATTTTTTGGAACATATGTGTTTTAAGGGCACGATTAAACGCCCGACCTCTAAAGAAATTTCTTCTTTAATGGATAGTTTAGGCGCTAATTTTAACGCTTTCACTAGTCAGGAACATACCGGTTATTATGTTAAAGTTGATAGCCGTCATTTAGATGTGGCCCTTGATCTTATCTCCGATATTTATCAAAATTCTTTGTTTAAAGAAGAAGAAATAGAGAGAGAAAAAGGGGTGATTATTGAAGAAATGAATTTGGACGAAGACACTCCTACCAATCAGATCTATGATGTTTTGTTGCGTCTTCTTTATGGCGATCAACCGGCTGGTTGGAGAGTTTTGGGAGAAAAAGAAATAATTAAAAAAATCACTCGTCCTCAATTTTTGGATTATATTAAAAATAATTATACCGCCGATAAAACTTTAGTGGTTGTGAGTGGGCGTTTTAACGAAGAAATTGTAGAAAAGCATTTGCAAGATTTATTCAAAGACATTAATCAAAATAAAGGACTTATTGAACCCAAAATAAAAGAATCACAAAAAGAGCCGGCCGTAATGATTAAAAATAAAAAAACCGATCAGACTCATTTGGTTTTGGGCGCGCGCGCTTTTAATAAGTTTGATGAGCGTCGTTACACATTGAGTTTGTTGTCTGTTATTTTAGGACAAGGAATGAGTTCTCGTCTTTTTCAAAAAATTCGTGAAGAAATGGGCGCCGCTTATTATGTTTATAGTTTGGCTGATTTAAATTGTGACCATGGATTTTTTGGCGTAGCTACTGGCGTAGCTTTAAATAAAACCGAGGAGGCTGTTAAGGTGATTATGGAAGCGTTTAGAGAAATTGCTAATGAACCACCTCAAGAAGCGGAAGTTAAGAAAGCTAAAGATTATTTAAAGGGTAAACAAGCCTTGGGTTTGGAAAGTTCCGACGAATTTGCTTTCTTTTACGGTTTACAACAACTTTACTACAAAGAAATTTTTTCTTTGGAAGAAATGTACAAAAGGATAGACGCGGTTGATGCTAAAATGATTATGGACTTAGCTAAGGAATTGTTCCAACCAAAGAATTTGAATTTAGCTATTTTAGGGCCGTTCCATAAGAAAAAAGACGAAATAAAATTTAAAAAACTTTTATCTTAATATTTTGTCGTTATTTTTTAAAATTATTTAGTTTATGAGCGAACTCAATAATCGCTTAGTAGATAGTTTAATTAAATCCGGTCACTTGAAAACTCCTCATATTATTGAGGCTTTTAAAAAGGTGGATCGTTTTAATTTTGTTATTGATTATTTAAAAAATGATGCTTACGCGAATAATGCTTTGGGTATTGGTTTCGGTCAAACCATTTCTCAGCCTTTAACTGTGGCGTTTATGTTGGAATTGCTTCAGCCTCAAGAGGGAGATAAAATTTTAGATATCGGTTTTGGTTCTGGTTGGCAAATGGCTTTATTATGTGAAATAGTAGGAGTTAGAGGAAAAGTTTTTGGTGTAGAAATTATTCCGGAAATTTATCAATTTGGTAAAAAAAATATAAAAGATTACGAGCAAAAGGGGATTGCCGAAGCTATTTTAGGCGACGGCTCTTGTGGATTTGCCGCTAAAGCTCCTTTTGATAAAATAATTTCCGCCGCTGCTTCAGAGTCATTACTTGAAGAATGGAAAGAGCAATTGGAAATTGGTGGTCAAGTAGTTTGGCCCATGAAAAATAGCTTATGGTTAGGGACTAAAAAAACGGAAAACGATTTTGAGATGAAGGAATTTTCAGGTTTTAATTTTATGCCCATGATCAAAAAATGATAGGGTAGACATCATTTTTTAACCCGCTTCACATTTTTGTTGAAGCGGGTTTTACTATTGCAAAACAATTTTTTAGAGATTAATATGTGGTTAGAAAGAACTTTAAAAAATTTCCGTTACGCACGGAATATCACTCTCCTACGAATGTGGGAGGGTAAAGGAGGGTTAAAAGATGAGCAGTAATGGAAAGAACGCTACTGGAAAAGTTAATGACGAAATCTCCAAAAAAGTTCAATTATTTTTGAAAAACAAGATATCTTTTAAAGATTTGCCCAATAAGGCAAAGATTGAATTACTGGAAACACAAAAAATTTCTTTGGAATATTTTTTGGAAAATATGGTACCCAGATTGAAAAGATATTGGAATATCATTTTGGACCTTTTAAAAGAGCAAAGAATTATCAGAAATACGCAATTTGCCGAAAAGCTTACCAAAAAAAATCCAGTAGATTATGATGTTTTGAATAAGGCTAGAGGCCTTTTGTCTAAATTTGTTGAATGGGGCGCTTTAACACAGTTAAAACGACCCGGCGAGAAACATCTTATTTATCTTTGTAATTTGCCTGATTTTTATTCAGCTGATGAATTAAAAAATTTAAGCCCGGAATATAACAAGGTAAAAATTCTTAATTCTTTTGGTGATGGTTGGGAATTGGTAGAATCCATTTCTTCCGCTGTAAAAATGAAGCCTTGGTTTTTGGAACAATTGCTGAGTACTTATGTTGATGAGGGGTTGTTGAATGTAAAGGTTAATGCCAAAAACTCGGTTAAATTTTATCGCTTGGATAAGGGATTGAAAGAGATCGGTGTTATCTCCGCCGAGACCATTAGAGCTTTTAGTATTATTAAGGCCAATAATGCCTTAGAACAAGAGCAAGAACGATCCGCGATGGCAAAAAAATTTGGTTCTCTTTCCGAATTGGCAAAGCTTCAAGAAGAAGATTTAAATCGGAAAATTGTTCGCACGAAGGATATTAATGTTTTGAATGGTTCGGCTAAATTTGCCTTTGTGGGCGAATTATCCTTGGGGCATCAATTTGCCGATGTGAAACTGATTAATTATTTTCACATCGGCAAATTGATGCAAGAATTCGGTCCTGACTTTCTTATTGCTTCTGATTTCGTCCAAGGCGACTTTAAGGGTATTCAGGTAGATAGACTGAGAACTCTGGCTCGCGTTGGCGGCTTGAATAAAGTGAGTGTTCAACACGGTGCGGCTCATTTGGTTTTGAAAGAGTTGGAAAAAATTACAAAACAAAAAGTTGTTTATCAATTATCTGATGATGATTGGCAGATATCTGTTTCTCGCGCTTTGATCGCCTTGGAACAATATATGGGTTTGAGAAAGAGCGGATTAAGCAGTATGTTCCCGGAAGAAATCAAAAGATTATCTGGAGAAGATTACCGCCGATTTATGAAGTTTCAATGGACAATCATTCAGCCTTATATGTATAGAATTGGTAGAACCTTATTTAATGCTGAAGAAGTTAAGAATATTATTGGCGAAGAGATTAGCGAATATCTTCTGATTGTTTTTATTATGCTTTTTGAAAGAAGAGGAATTGAAATCCCCAATAAGTGGAAATTAATTGTTGATATGGAAGCTCTTCATGGCAACAAAAGAAAATCCAAGTTGGAAGTAACTCCTGACCCGATCATTTTGCGATTGGGAGATGAATTTTCTGGGAAGATTATCAAAATTGTTCACAATATGGGCTTTTCCAGTGTGACTCAATACTCCAATTCTTTGCAAATTCCGGAAATGGTTTCGCGACATCTGCAAGCTAGGGGAGTAGAAACTCCTTTTTTGTTGGCTGATTTTCATCAAGAAAGATTTTTTGGTACATTGATTGGAAAAAATATTCAAACCAAGAATCCTACTTTTGTTTTCAATTTGCCCGGATGTAAAAATACTATTTTGGATGCTACTAGCAGTTTGAAAAGCTTTGTCTCTTTTAACATTCTCTCGGATAAGGTCCACCGTCAAAATACTTTTAGGAAAGAACCGTCTACTCCGGCTATTACTTGTTTTGAAGTTTTCCCCGATAGCAGAATTAAATTTAGATTATTAACGCATCGCGTTCAAGATGTTATAGAAACCAACAAAGGTAAGCCGGAAGAAAAAGAATTGATGGCGATTTTTCAGGATTTGCAATTTGGTTCTATTCAAATGAGACCGGAATGGGTTATCAAGGCTCATGATTATGCTTTGTTTGCGCGTGAAGCTACTATTGCTGACTATAATGGTGATATTATCCAAGGGATCAATTACAAGCAGACTTATGCGGAAAATAGACCGACCAAATTGGTTTCTGTATCCAGTCAACAATCTTTTGCCGGAAGAATTTTGGAACCTTTTTATCCCTCGCCCAAGATTAAACGAATACAAATAAGAACTGGTAACCATGAATGGAATACTTTTGGCGCTGCGGAAGCGGGGCAAAATAATCTATTGGTTTTTTTCAAAAGTTTATCATCTTATTTTATGGGTCTTGGCAGAACTGATATTAGTGTGATTTGTGATTCCAGAGTACGTTTGAAAAATAGTCCCAATCCTGGCGGAGCGACTATTAATTGGCCCTATACCACTGGTGTTGTTGCTGGGGGCTTTAAATATGCTATTCAGCATAAATGGGCTTTCAGTGAAGGTGGTGGCGCCATCAATACGATGGTGCAATGGGTTAATAGAATGGCTGGTTCCGTTGGAGATGTGGATTTGTTGATTGCTGGTCACAAGCATATGTTTGCCACCGGATTGGTTGGTGAAAAATTGTTTTTGCAATTACCTGGATTGATAGATCAAAGTGGATACGAGATGGCTGGGGGATACATGCCTCAGTCTTTGCTTGTACTTGTTGAATTTTCTAACAAAGAAGGAATTACTGTTGAATTGGTACCGATGGAATTTTTGGAAAACTATAAATGTCAATCTCCTGCTTATAAGGATATTGATGCTCAAGGACTTTTGGATAGGCCCAAACCGGGAACTGTAGATTATAAATATGGACGAGATTCTGTTTTTATTCATAGGGTAGAAGATGAAATTGATTCTGAATATAGAGAAGTTTGATGATTTTATTAATTTAAGCCCCCAACCTTAATGGTTGGGGGCTTTTTATCGCGTTTTTTATTGTAATTGACATTTTGTATCATTTTATGCTATAATTTAATCAGAATCTAAAAAGGAGGTGTCTAAAATGACGCCATCAATATTTACAAAAAAAGTTGATGAATTTACTTTCGCGTTCAAGTGTCTCTCCGGAGGATTTGTGGGGGTCGTTCTCGTGACTCCCGACGGAAATGTGATTTGCCAGAAAGAAACCGGCAAATCATATTTTCGTTTTCCCGGCGGAGGTATTGATTTGGAGGACGGTGATTTGTTTGAAGCTAACTCCCAAGAAGATTTTCTTGG
>CAZRVJ010000024.1:0-7664 GCA_964603535.1 uncultured Candidatus Saccharibacteria bacterium | reverse complement strand
TTCGGCTGCGCAAGACGGACGTTTTACTATTAAAACAAAAGAAACACCGATTGAAATCCGTGTTTCTATTATTCCAAGTGCTTACGGAGAAACCGTAGTAATGAGAATTTTAAATCCTAAGAGTATTCAATTAAAGTTAGAGGATTTAGGTTTTCGTTCTGATGATTTGGTTATAGTAGATGAGCAGATCAGGAGACCGAATGGCATTATTTTAAATACTGGTCCTACCGGTTCTGGTAAAACTACTACGCTTTATGCTTTGTTGAGAAAAATTTATGATCCAGAGATGAAAATTATTACCGTAGAAGATCCGGTAGAATATCATATTGAAGGCATCACTCAAACTCAAGTAGAAGTTGAAAGAGATTATACTTTTGCCAATGGTTTGCGTTCTATCTTGAGACAAGATCCGGACGTTATTTTGGTGGGTGAAATTAGAGACAATGAAACAGCCGAAATCGCTATGAATGCAGCTTTGACCGGACACTTGGTATTCTCTACATTACATACCAATGAAGCAGCTGGTACAATTTCAAGATTATTGGATATGAAAATACAGCCGGCAATTTTGTCTGCGGCTTTAAATATGGCTATCGCGCAACGTTTATCAAGAAAGCTTTGTGTCTCTTGTCGGCAAAAAAGAAAATTGGAAAAAATAGAGGTAGATAATATTAAAAAATTGATAGAATTTATGCCGAGCAGAGTGCAGAAACCAGAGGTCAATGAAAATACGGAAATTTATGATGCTAAAGAAGGTGGCTGTGATAAATGTAATTTTACTGGATATAAAGGCAGAGTAGCAATCGTAGAATTATTATTGATTGATAATAACATTAAAGAAATGATAAATCAGACACAAATTCCATCTTTGCCAGCTTTGAAAGAAGCAGCTATTAAGGCGGGAATGGTAACTATGGAGCAGGATGCAATTTTAAAAATTTTAGCAGGCACGACTAGTATTAGCGAGGCAGAGTCTGTATTGGGGGAGTTCATTTAAATTATTTATACTTTGGTTCTGACGAGGGATAAAAATTATCTGGCTATTGGAGAGGCGAGATAATTTAAAAAAATCTCCCCCGCGACTATAGTCGTGGGGGAGATGAAGACATCCTTAACCCGGAGGCAATTTCTTGTGCGAGGCACAAGGTCAAGAATAGTTCCAAGGAATATCCCAGTCGGAACCAGAGTACCCTCAAAAAGATTCCCTAGAAGGCATTATAAATTGGAGATAGCGCCAATTGCCTCCAGATTAAGAAAGTCTTTTTACCAGATTTTTAACTATTCTTATTATATCACAAATAAGAACAGAAGTCAATAGCAAAAGAACGAGAAAAAATATACCTGGTTGTTTCTGTAACAAGGATGTTTGATCTCCAAATTTTAAAAATCTGAGATAAATATTGTATTATAAAAGCAATATTGTTGTCAAGCTCATCAAAAATAATTAATGGACAAAAAAATAGATGAAAAAAAGAATATTTTGAAGCCTGATTTAGCATTGGATTCAACTTTGCGCCCAAAAAATTGGGCTGATTTTATTGGACAAGAGAAAATTAAAAAAAATATTAAGGTTATTTTGGAGTCAGCCAAGAAAAGAAAAGAGGCGCCTGATCATCTTCTATTGTATGGTTCTGCTGGTTTGGGTAAAACAACTTTGGCTCATTTAGTTTCTCAAGAAATTGGTTCGGAATTGAAAATTACTTCCGGCCCAGCTATTGAAAAGGCTGGAGATTTGGCTTCTATCTTAGCTAATCTTTCTGAAGGAGATGTTTTGTTTATAGACGAGATTCATCGTTTAAATAAGATGATTGAAGAGATTCTGTATTCGGCTATGGAGTCTAGAGTTTTGAATTTGATTTTGGGTAAGGGCCCATCGGCACGCACCGTGCAACTAGATTTGCCGCCTTTTACTTTAATGGGCGCTACCACTAGAGCAGGAATGATTTCTAGTCCATTGCGTTCACGCTTTGGGGCAATTTTTAAATTAGACTTCTATGAAGATATTGATATTGAAAAAATAATTTTAAAGAATGCCCAAATCTTGGGAGTGGAATTGGAAAAAGAGGCGATAGAAATTTTGGCAAAAGCCAGTAGAGCTACGCCGAGAATTGCCAATCGTTTATTGAAACGTAGTCGTGATTTGGCTGTAGTGGAGGGTAATGGAAAAATCTCTGGAGAAATTAGCAGAAAGATTATGGATATGTTTGAGATTGATGAATTAGGTTTGGAATCAACTGATAGAAAAATTTTAGAAATTATTATTGATAAATTTGGTGGTGGCCCGGTAGGTATTGGCGCCATGGCCGCAGCAGCTAATGAAGAAAGGGAAACCATTGAAGAAGTTTATGAGCCATATTTAATGAGAATTGGATTTATTGAAAGAACTCCCAAAGGAAGAGTGGTGACCGGCTCAGCTTATAAACATTTGAATTTATATAATCAGAATAATAAGCAAGAAAAATTGATGGAATAAATAAAAATCAAATTAAAAGCTTCAAGTTTCAAATCAGAAATCCGAAAAAATGGATAATGAAACAAAACCCAAACATTACGACCTAGAAGAAAGAAACAATTGTAGATTGGGATTTGATAATTTTTTCTGAATTTGGGCTTGAGTCTTGAAACCTTAGGCCTCACTAATCTTAAAATTTTAAAACCGTCATTTTTAATTTTGATATTTGCATTTTAATTTTGATTCATTATGTTTAAAAGATTATTTATCTCTTTCACGATTCTTTTTGGAGTGTTCTTTATTCCTAGTGTTGTTGCCGCTGGCACTGTTGTTATTAATGAGATTATGTATGATTTACCTGGTACTGATGATAAGCATGAATGGGTTGAGATAAAAAATATTTCTAATAGCGCAGTTGATTTAACGAAATGGAAATTTTTTGATGGAGATGGAACTACTAACCATGCTTTAGCTATATCAGCAGAACGCGGTGGGCAGGGGAGCTTGATTATTCCAGCTGGTGGGTTTGTCATTCTTTCCGGTAATGCCTCTACTTTTTTATCTGATTATGCGGGCTTTTCAGGAGCTGTGATTGATACGGTGATGAATTTGGGCAATACTTCTGATGTTTTGAAAATTTTAAATGCTGATGGTCAGGTTGTTGATGAAGTCTCATATACTAAGGAGATGGGTGGGGCTGGTGATGGTTATAGTCTAGAAAGAGTGAGCGATTATTCTAATCAATTTTGTGTTTCGCAACATTTGGGTGGTTCGGCGGGATTGGCTAATGTGCCAAATTGCTTTACGCCTTCACCAACTAGCGAAGCTAGTCCAGAACCCACTGCAACTCCAACAAATACTCCCATTCCATCCGCAACAACTGTTGCTGTCAAAATAACTCCTACTCCGATATCTTCTGCAGTAACTACAGAGGCAACATCATCGCCAATGCCAAGTGCCAATACTATTGTTTCTTTAAATATTAATGAGTTTATTCCCAATCCCGAGGGCTCGGATGAAGAAAATGAATGGATTGAGATTTATAACGCAGGGGAAACAGAGGTTAATTTAACGGGTTGGAAATTAAAAGATGCTTCCAATAAAGGATATAATTTTAATAATGAAAAAATCGCAGCCAAAGGATTTTTGATTTTAACTAGATCACAGACGAAAATTACCATTAATAATGATACGGAAGTTTTAAGTTTAATTTCTCCTCAAGGAGAGATTGCTTCGCAAATTCAATATTCTGGTGGTTCTCAAGAAGGATATGCTTTTGCTAGATATGCGAAAAATGATTGGCGTTGGACTAATATTTTAACTCCCGGTAAGTCTAATCAATTTTCTGAAAAGCAGGATAAGAAGGATGTGGTAGTAGAAGGAGACGATAATATTGTTCCTAGTCAATCGCCGGAAGTAGCTTCTTTATCTGTGAACGAGGCTTCTTCGTTGCGAAAAATAGTATTGATTGCTTTGGGTACTGGTTTTGTTTTTAGCATTGCCGTTTTGATTTTGATGAAAAAGTTTGTCACTAAAGAAAATAAATTATAAAAGAGGAAAACCCTCGCTCTTGGCGGGGGTTTTTAAATTATGCTATAATCAAATCATGAATATTCCTGGATTTTCTTTGTTTTATCTCATTAAACAGTTCTTTTTTAGGATTTTTAGTTTTTTAAGACATTGGTATATTGATGGTTTCGTTTTTGTTTGGCATAAATTATTGGGGGCTTTAGAAAGGCTTGATCGTTTTTTTGCCATTAAAATTACGATGCGACATTGGTTAGAGCCTCTTTATCAGGACAAAACCGTCCTTGGTTATATTTTGGGCTTTATTTTTAGGACTTTGCGCGTTCTTTTTGGAGGAATGGTCTATCTAGTAATTTCAATTTTGGGGGCGATGATTTATTTGGCTTGGGCGTTTGTTCCTCTTTATTGCGTTTATATGATTTTTAAATAATTTTATGGAATTAATTTCAGCAAAACAACTTTATTTCAAAGAGCCGCGATTAATAATGAATTTTGTTAGTCGTTTGGTTACAAGAATTTTCATTTTTTTATTTTATATTGCCCTAGTGTCAGTAGCATGGCTTTTGTCATCGGCTAGTAGCAATGTAAAATATTTGGGATTTTTATTGATTTTATTTTTAATAGATAGAATAATTCATTATCGTGAGCCCAAAGAAAAATTTAATAAAAAGTTTTTTGAAGACATTAAACAAGGCAAAAGTTTTAATTTGGCTGATTTTAGCACCGATGATTACAAAAGGCTTTTAGAAGTTGCCGCGGAAAAGACGCTTATTGCCCGAGGTGATTTTTATTTGCGTTTGTTAGATGAATTTTTGGCCTTGAATCAATTTCAAAAAGTTTTTAAGAAAATAGATGTGCCGGTAGATGAATTTCGTTATGCTTTGCGACAAGAAATAAAAAAGACAGCTGAAAACAAAGAAGATCGGAAAGATAAAAATGAAATTTTACGCATGGTTGAAAGTTTGGCCATCAATTCTTTAATTTATTGCAACGCGGAATATTTAAAATCAAAAGATTTGTTCGTAGCCTTGTTTTATGTTGATGATTCGTCTTTAAAACGTTTGTTTAGTCATTTTAAAATTGATTCTGATGATGTAAAAGTTGCCGTTGTTTTTGCGGAATTTAAAAAGAAAACCCTTGGCATTTTTGGTCGTCCAAAATCATTGAGTGGTTTTACTGGTAAATTTTCTTCTAAACGTCATCGTATTATGAATCGCGCTTGGACAGCTAAACCGACTCCTTATTTGGATTCCGTGAGCACTGATTTAACCGATTTGGCGCGCCAAGAAAAAATTGGATTTTTGATTGGGCATAAAAATGAATACCAACGCATGGTAGATATTCTTTCTCGCGCGGATAAAAATAATGCTTTATTGGTGGGGGAATTGGGAATCGGCAAGGAAGCTATGGTGAGACATTTGGCTTATAATATCTCTAAAGATAAGGTGCCGGAAAAATTGTTTGATAAAAGATTAGTAAAATTATTGGTGAGTCGTTTGGTGTCCGGTGGTACTCCAGAACAAGTTTTGGAAAGAAGTCATCAAGTTCTGAATGAAGTTTTAACAGCTGGCAATGTAATTCTATATATTCCCGATATTAATAATTTGGTAAGAACTTCCGGTGGGCAATATTTAAGCGCGGCCGATGCTTTTATGTCCGTAATGAATAGAGGTGATTTTCAGGTTGTGGGATATTGCGCTCCGGATGTGTTTAAAAAAGATATTGAGACGAAAAAAGATTTTGTATCTTTGTTTGATGTGATTAGAGTAGAGGAGTCATCTGAAGAAGAGTCCATTGAATTATTGAGTTATTTCTCTTTAATTTTAGAAGATCAATACAAAGTTGATATTAGTTTTAAGGCTATGAAGAAGGCGGTGCAATTAAGCCATCGCTATTTTAGAGAAAAGCTTTTGCCTCAAAGCGCTGAGGATTTATTAAAAGAGACTTTGTCTTTTGTAAAAAATAAAGGAGAAAAAGAATTGACCGAAGATGATGTTGTTCAAGTGTGTCAGCAGAAATTAAATGTGCCTTTGTCTGAAACAACAGAAGTTGAGGCCGAGTCGTTATTAAATTTGGAAGATAAAATTCACGAACGATTGATTGATCAGGAAGAAGCAGTGAAAGCCGTAAGTCGTTCTTTGCGTGAATATCGCGCTGGTCTTTCCAGAACAGGCGGCCCAATTGCCACTTTTTTGTTTGTTGGCCCGACTGGTGTGGGTAAAACAGAATTAGCTAAAATTGTCGCTAAACTACAATTTGGTTCGGATAATTCTTTTTTGCGTTTTGATATGTCCGAATACCAAGACAAAAAAAGCATTTTTAGATTTATTGGTTCACCCGAAGGGGGAGCGCCAGGAGAACTCACGGAAGCTATCAGACAAAAACCCTTTGCTTTGATTTTATTAGATGAGTTTGAAAAAGCTCATCCGGATATTTTAAATATTTTTCTTTCGGTTTTTGATGATGGCCGTTTGACTGATAATGTTGGCCGAGTAATTGATTTTACAAATACAATTATTATCGCCACCTCTAATGCTCATTCGGAATTGATTAAACAAGAATTAGAAACAGGAAAGAATATTATGCAAATTACTGCGGATGTGAAAAGGCGTTTGACTGAGTATTTTAAACCGGAATTATTGAATCGTTTCTCTAATATCATTGCTTTCAAGACCCTTTCTTCACAAGATGTTAGGAAAATCTCGCTTATTCTTCTAAAAGAAGTTGCCGTAATGATGGCTGAGAAGCAAGGCGTGGAAATTTCATTTGATGATTCGGCTATTGATAAGTTATTAGAACTTGGCTATAATCCCGTTTACGGCGCTAGGCCCATGCGCAATGCTATTAGTGATAATATTAAGAGCGTTTTGGCTGATGGTATTTTGAAGAAAGAATTTTCTAGGGGTGATAAGCTTGTTTTAAAACATAATGATAAAGGTTTTGTTGTAGAGAAAAAATAATTATGCGAATCAATAGGGTTATTAAAGTTTTAATTACGGCAGATTTTTTTATGCTTTCGGCGGTTGGTTTGGCTAGTCCAATTTTTGCTGTTTTCATTACTGATCATATTCAAGGTGGGAACTTGGCCATGGTGGGTTATGTTTCTACGGTTTATTTGTTAGTTAAAGCTTTATTCCAATTGATTTTTGGGACTTGGATAGATAAAAAGGATAATGAGAAGTACGATTTTTATTTGATGATTGTTGGTTCTGTAATAGCAAGCTTAGCTCCTTTAGGATATATTTTCAGTAGTTTACCTTGGCATGTGTATTTGATTGAGGGGTTAAATGGTTTGGGTTTTGCTATGAACTTACCGGCTTGGTATGCTATTTTTACCCGACATATTGATAAGGGGCAAGAAGGATTTCAATGGAGTTTGGAAACTATGTTGGTGGCTTTGGGTAGCGCCATCACTGCTTCGGTTGGAGGATATTTAGCTGAGAATTATGGGTTTAATCTTATTTTTATCTTAATGTCCGCTTTCTCTTTGTTAGGTACTATGTTTATGGCTTTTGTTTATGGAGATTTAAAGGCTCACAAATTTATTGTTACTCCCAAGACTACGGATGAGTATATCAAGCCATTTAAAAAACGACTCATGCACAAGCGTTATTTTTAATTTTAGGTTTAATAAAAAAGAAAAACTGGTCGCGTAAAGCGACCAGTTTTTTGTGTTCATTGAATA
>CAZRVJ010000023.1:0-7884 GCA_964603535.1 uncultured Candidatus Saccharibacteria bacterium | reverse complement strand
ATTTTTGCTTTATCTGATTTTATGTCTAACCATGGGCTTGCGGTTTTTGGTGTTATTATTGGCGTTATCATTTTTCTGGTTATATTTTTTAAAAAAACTAATCCAGGTAAAAAGATTTTTAACCGTATTATTTATAAGATGCCAGTAATTAATAAAGTTATGCAGAAAAATTCTTATCAAAGATTTTGCAGTACTTTTGGTTCTTTGATGAGAGCGGGTTTGCCTATATTGGAAAATTTAGAAATTACTGCTTTAACAGTTGGTAATGATGAAATGAAAGAGGCAGTTATAAGAATTGGGAGAGAGGGGTTAGCTAAGGGGTTAACTATGGGTGATGCTTTTCGCAAAGAACCGGTCTTCCCTCAAACCATTAGAACATTGGTGGCGGTAGGTGAAAAAGCCGGGCATACAGAAGATATTTTTGGAACATTAACGGAATTTTACGAAACGGAAGTTGATATGTCCGTCAAATCTTTGGTGTCTTTGGTAGAACCTTTGATGTTGTTGATCATGGGTGTTATGGTAGGCGGTATCGCTTTAGCCGTAATTTTACCGGTTTATCAATTTGTGGGACAAATGGGCGGAGTTTAAAATTACGCCGATGTCTTTTGATATGAAAAATTTTTTTTGCGGAAAAGAAAAGAACTGTTTTTTGTCCGGCTTTACTTTGATAGAAGTTTTAATTTCTATGGGTATCTTGGTATTGATTGCCGGTTTTAGTTTTGCTTATTTGGGGGGATTTCAACACAAATCAAACACTGACGCAGCTGTGCAAAAAATAGTAAGTTTTACTAGAGAGGCTCAAATGAGAGCGAAAAGTGGACAAGATGGAATGGCTTGGGGAGTCCACTGGGAGAACCCTTTGGCTGGAGATGATTTCTATTCTCTTTTTAGAGATACATACAGCGCCACTAGTACTATTGAAACTATAAAATTGCCCAAAAGTGTTCAATTTATTACTCCTGCCGATGGTAATTCTGTGGAAATTATTTTTCAGAGAATTACCGGTAACCCCACCACTGCCACTACTACTATAACTGTTGCTTCTAAGGTTAACGCGTCTATCCTTGAAACTATCACTATTAATTCTTTGGGAAGAATTAGCTATTAAAATACAAGTAAAAAAGCTCATTTTATATTGTTTAAAGTTTAATGCCGATATTTTTTATTATACGTAGTTATCCCCTTTGTTACTTTATAAAAAATTTGTTAAAATATAGGGGTAAAGATAAAAAATTATGCCAGAATTTCAATTAATGGATTCATTCGGTCCTAATGATAAAATGCCAAGTGGATGGTTAAGTAAATTTATCCGCTTTGGTGTAATTTTGTTAGTGATTACGATTGTGGTTTATATTTTATCAAACTTTGTTTACATTAAATTTTTGGACAAAGAGGTAGCTGATTTAGAAAATAAAATTCAGGGGTTAGAACAAGAAATTCCTAAACAAGATAGGGAAGAGGTAACGATCTTTTATTCACAATTAGTTAACTTACAGAAATTATTAGAATCACATTTATATCCAACGCAAATTTTTGAGCGCTTGGAATTAATCACTTTGCCACAAGTATCTTTCACCAACTTTAATTATGATTTTGGAGAAGGCCGTTTGAAAATTGATGGCTATGCTCAAAATTTAGATCTTATTGCGCAACAACTTTTAGCTTTTCAGAGAACTTCTGAATTTTCAAAAATAGTTATATCAGACATCAGACAAGCGACTCCAGAGCGCTCTAATTTTAATATGGAAATTACTTTTAAACCGTCGTTTGTTTATAAAGTTTTCCAGCAATAAATTTATGATGAAGTATACTACTAAAAGAAATATCAGTTTGACTATAGTTCTCGCTTTGGTGGGCGCTGCTTTGGGTGTATTTTTTGGATTGGATTGGCCGGCTTTTCAAAGGATTGGAGAATTAAATGGAAAAATTGCGCAAGAAAAAGTTCAGTATCAAGAGCAATATGAAGCAGTACAGATTGCTAAGTCCATTATTAATCAATACAAGAGTTTAAGTGGTGTCAGTCAGACTATTTCTTTGAGTGTTCCTCGTGAAGATGAAATTCAAAATATTATTGCTCAGATTAATAATATTTCATTGCAAGCTGGGCTAACAACTCAAAGCATCAATTTCCAGGGTGTCACCGTCACTCAGCCTAAAAAAGATGTTTTAGTGAAAAATAATCAGATTACTCGTATTGATGTTTCTTTACTAGGTTCTTATGAGTCATTTAAGACTTGGTTGTCTGCTATAGAAGGTAATATTCGTTTAATGGATGTGCAAAAGATTTCCTTTTCTGGTGTTTCTGGCGCTGATTCTACTAAAAATCAAAGCACATTTAATTTTAAAGTGTCTCTTAATGTTTATTATCAATAAATTTTATGGAATATACTGAAGAAAAGCCGAAAAAAAGTCTTACTCTCTATATTATTATAACTATTTTGGTTATTGCTATAATCGCGATTTATTTTATCTTTTTTAGTCAGCCAGGAGGATTAGGGAAATTGTTTGGGTCTGGTACCACGGACTCTTCTTTGGTCCCAGATAGTTTGAAGAAAGATTTTACCGGAGGTATTGTCAATTTAAAATTTAATCCTACGACTATTTTAGATAATGTTTCCTACAAATCATTGAAAGCTTATGCTGAACCTGTAGAGATAAGAGTAACTCCGGGAAGACCAAATCCTTTCTTACCATTTTAGTTTCTGATTTTCAGTACGAAACGATGAGTTTTCTTTATTTCATGTTTAATAGAATGTGAAGGCGCGATTGCTGATTCCGTTCGTAAATAAATTTATATGATTCCTAATAAAAATCTTTTAGATATTTTAATAAAAAATGGAAAAATCACTCCGGCTATTGCTGAGAGTGTTTTACGAGAAGCTGAAAGTTTAGGGCGTCCAGTTGAAAATGTTTTGACTGATAAACGCACTATTTCCGAAGAGGAGATTGGAAAAGCAAAAAGTGAATTTCATAAAATTCCTTTAAAAATCTTTAATAAAGATGAAAAAATTCCATTGGAGATTTTGAATTTTATCCCTGAGGAATTTGCCAGGAATAATAAGATTGTAAGCTTTGGAAAAGAAGGAGAAACTCTTTTGGTAGGTATGTTGAATCCTGATGATGTTCGGGCTCAAGAAGCATTAAGATTGGTGGCTAAGCAAAAAAGAATCAATATAGGAGTTTATTTGGTAACTGCTAGCGCCTTAAATAATTTATGGCAAGGCTATCGCAGTTTTGAAGAAAGAGTTAAAGAAGTCTCCGATGTTTTGGATGTTTTTAAAAAACAAAATAAATCTGGATATTTGTTGCCTCAACAAAAAATAGTAAGAATTGACGAGGCGAGTGGATCAATAGCTGAAGAAGCACCGGTAATAAAATTAGTTTCTACTATTTTACAACAAGCTATTAATGCCAGAGCATCCGATGTGCACATTGAACCTCAAAGGACTAAATTAAAAGTTCGTTTTCGTGTTGATGGAGATTTAAAATCTGTTTTGGATTTACCTTTAGAGCTTCATCCGCCAATTGTTTCTCGTATTAAAATTCTTTCAGATTTGAAAATTGATGAAACTCGCGTCCCTCAGGACGGTCGTTTTAGGACGATGATAGATAATAAAGAGGTTGATTATCGTGTTTCTACTTTTCCTACTGCTTTGGGCGAGAAAGTGGCGATCCGTGTTTTGGATCCTTCCGCCGGTTTAAGAAGTATTACGGATTTAGGAGTCAATGATTATCATTTGACTCTTTTAGGCGAGGCCATGGACAAACCCTTTGGTATGATTTTGGTTACTGGTCCGACTGGTTCTGGTAAAACCACAACTTTGTACGCGGTTTTGCAAAAAATGAATAATGAGGGCATTAATATTGTCAGTTTGGAAGACCCGGTAGAGTATTTTGTTGAGGGGGTTAATCAATCTCAAGTAAAGCCAGAAATTGGTTATGATTTTGCTTCTGGATTGAGACAAATTGTTAGACAAGACCCAGATGTAATAATGGTTGGTGAAATCCGTGATGATGAAACAGCAGCCTTGGCGGTTCATGCTGCTTTGACTGGTCATATCGTGCTTTCTACTTTGCATACTAACAATGCCGTTGGTGTTGTTCCTCGTTTAATGGATATGAAGGTTGAATCATTTTTGTTGCCTTCGTCATTAATCTTAATGATGGCGCAACGCTTGGTGGGGAGATTATGTGAAAAATGTAAGAAAAAAACCGTTTTATCAGGGAGTTTACTAGAAGCGGTGGAAAAAGAATTGGCAATCTTGCCCTCTGATGTTAAAGAGAGGTATAATATAAAAAAGCCTTATGAAGTTTACCTTCCGCAAGGTTGTGAAGCTTGTAATTATAAGGGTATTAAAGGAAGAATTGGTATTTATGAAATGTTAAAGATGACTCCAGAGTTGGAAGAAGCAATTTTAAAAGACCCAACTGAAACATCTTTATTGACCGCGGCTAGAAAACAAGGAATGATTTCTTTGAGACAAGACGGCGTCATTAAAGCTATGCAGGGGCTTGTTTCTTTGGAAGAAATTTTGAAGGAGACAAGATAGTTATTTAAGAGAGTGGTGTAGAAAGTAGTTTTTATTAACTTTTAATTTCCCACTTTTAATATTTAAAAATTATTATGGATTACAAAGAAAAATTAAGAGAACTTTTAGATTTGGCGGCAAAAGAAAATGCTTCTGATTTGCATTTTGCCGTTGGTCGTCGTCCCACATTAAGAATTGATGGGAGATTAACGACTTTAAATAAAGAAGAAGTTTTCACTAAAGAAATTGCTGAAGGTTTGGCAGCAGAATTAATTCCGGAAGATAGAAAACAACAATTTATACAGGATAGGGAATTAGATTTTTCTTATGCTTTATCTGATTTGGCTAGATTCCGTGTTAATGTTTATTATCAAAAGGGTAATGTAGCAGCGGCTTTGCGTTTAATTTCTTCTAAGATTAAAACAGTAGAAGAATTAAATATGCCTCCTGTTTTGCATGATTTTATTAAAACATCACAGGGTTTTGTTTTGGTAGTGGGACCGGCCGGACAAGGTAAATCAACTACATTAGCAGCTTTGGTGGATGAAATTAATCATAAAAGAACTGAGCATATTATTACCATTGAAGATCCAATGGAGTATGTTTTTACACAAGATCGTTGCATTATTGACCAGCGTGAAGTTTTAAGCGACACTCCGAGTTTTAATCGCGCCTTGCGTTCTATTTTGCGCCAAGATCCTGATGTAATCATGATCGGAGAAATGCGCGATTCAGAAACTATTCAAACCGCTATCACTGCCGCAGAAACCGGACATTTGGTATTTTCTACTTTGCATACTAACTCCGCGGCTCAGACCATTGATCGTATTATAGATAGTTTTCCTGCCACACAGCAGGGACAAATTAGGTCTCAATTAGCTTCTACTTTGGTGGGTATTGTTTCTCAAAGATTGATTCCCAGATTGTCCGGCGGCCGTATTCCAGCTTATGAAATTATGATTACCAATTCTGCTATTCGTAACTTGATTCGTGAGGATAAGGTTTATCAAATTGATTTAGTTATTGAAACTAGTATTCAAGAGAGGATGATGTCATTGAATCGTTGTTTGGCCGGATTAGTAAAACAAGGAGAAATTTCTTTGGATAACGCTCAAATTCATTCATTAAATCCATCGGAGTTAGCGACTCTTTTATCGCACTAATAATACATGGCAAAGTTTAGATACACAGCGAGAAATGAATTAGGAGAAGTACAAGCGGGCTTAGTAGAAGCGGCCAGCCGTGATTTGGCTATTAGAATTTTACAAGAAAATAAGCTTTATATTTTAGCATTAGAATCCACAGAGAAGAAAAAACTTTCTGAATCAATTTTTGGTTTTTTCAAAAAAGTAAATGTTAAAGATCTAATGCTTTTCACTAGGCAATTTAGCACTTTAATTTCCGCCGAAGTGACCATTTCTGATGCTTTGCGCACTCTTCATAAACAAGTTTCTAAGCCAGTTTTGAAAGACGCGATCTTTGATGTTTATACCGATGTTGAAGGTGGTTTGTATTTATCTCAAGCGCTTTCTAAACATCCTAATGTTTTCTCTGATTTTTATGTGAATATGGTGCGCTCTGCTGAAGTTTCTGGTCGTTTGGAACAAACTTTACTTTTTTTGGCTGATTATTTGGAAAGGGAAATGAAGTTAAACAGTAAGGTTAAGGGTGCCATGATTTATCCAATTTTTGTTATTGGTGTTTTTGTGGCAGTCTTGGCTATAGTGGTAACTTTTGTTATTCCGCAATTGCAATCAATTTTTACTGAAGTAAATGCCGAATTGCCGGTTTTAACCAGGATACTTATGAGTGCCGGAGGATTTTTGTCTGATTGGGGTTGGATAATTTTAATATTCTTATCTGTTGCCATTGTTTTTGCGATTAGATATTTTAGAAGCCAAGAGGGTAAACAAGTTTGGGATGAAATTATTTTGAGCATCCCGGTTATTGGGGGATTAAATAAAAAAATTGCTATTACTAGAATGTCCACTTCTATTAATGTTTTATTAAAAGGTGGATTACCGATCGCTAGTTCTTTGGAAATCTCTGGGCGCGTGGTGGACAATATTATTTTTCAGAGAATTTTAAATGAAACCGCTGACGACATTAGAAAAGGTGGATCTATTTCTGGATCATTTGCTCGCTATCCGGATTATTTTCCCCCTATGGTTACCCAGATGATTGTTATTGGTGAGAATTCCGGTAAGATTGATGAATTGTTAGAAAAAGTTGCCACATTTTATAATGAAGAAGTTCAAAACGCTATTAATAATGCAGTAGAATTAATACAACCAATTTTAATCGTGTTTTTGGGTGTTTTTATTGGATTATTTGTTGCCGCGGTTCTTATCCCGATTTATAATTTGGCGCAGATATTTTAGATAATATTTAGGATTAAAAGTATTTTATTGTAGTAAGAAAATTTAAAAAATAATTTGTCGTAAAAATTTTATTTAAAAAATATGATAAAAATAAAAGATTCTAATAGAGGTTTTACATTGATGGAATTGTTGATCGTAGTGGCTATTATTGGTTTATTGGCTTCTATGATTTTAGTTGGTTTGAGTTCTTTTAGAACTCGTGGTCGCGATGCTCGCCGTATTTCCGATGTTAAGCAAGCGCAAAATGGCTTAGAAATTTATTATGCCAAAGAAACCAAATATCCAGCCGTGACTTATACTAGCGCTTCAGATAGTTGGAATACAGTAACTAGCGCCATAGTTGGTGGCGGTCTTGGTATTACTCAATTATCTCAAGATCCTTTAGGAGATGAGCATTCTTATTCATACGCCAGTGATCCTGAGGATGGCAATAACCCACAAAGTTATGTTATTGGAGTTACTCTAGAAGACGGCGGCAATCAGGCTTTAAAAAGTGATTTGGATAACTCTATTTTTGGCATAGATTGTAACGATCCTGTTTACTGCGTTCAATTTTAAAAGGCCATGTATTATTTGGCTTTGATATTTTCAGGTGGATTAGGATTGATTATCGGTAGCTTCATTAATGTTCTTACATTGCGTTTTAGTCCTGATGAACCGAACAGATTTAATAAGGCTTTCCATGGACGCTCTTATTGTCCTCATTGTCATAGACAGTTAGCTTGGTTTGAGTTAATTCCCATTTTTAGCTTTATCTGTTTGAGAGGAAAATGTAGAACTTGTCATAAAAAAATTTCTTGGCAATATCCCATTGTAGAATTCTTTACCGCTTTAATTTTTGTGGTTTTGGCTTGGAAAATATTGAATTTTAGTTTTTTAAGCTACTATCTTTTTGTTAAACCAGAAATTTATTTTTGGGCGCCCCTATTAGTTTTGTTATGGTTTTTCTTCGTTTCTGTTTTGATTTCTAT
>CAZRVJ010000022.1:3384-8001 GCA_964603535.1 uncultured Candidatus Saccharibacteria bacterium | reverse complement strand
TTTGGTTTAGCAAAATAACCAAACCAATGCGTGGCACGACCAATAAATTTTAAATGACGAGAATTTAAAGTCGGAGAAATTATTAAATCATATTTAATCCCATTACTTTTAAATTCAGACAAAGAGATAGTTCTAATACCCTGAAAATTAATAATCGGCTCAGACCAAAAAACTAAATTAATTTCTGCTTGTGGAAAAACATCCTTCAAGGCTTGAATGGATGGAGAAAGCATTACTAAATCGCCTATGCCCAAATTCCGCAAAAAAAGAACACAAATCTTTTGCGGATTTTCTAATTTTGATTTATGCCTTAAAACTCCCCAAAACTCAACAAGAACATACAAAATGTTCATTGTTAAAACTTTTAATTGAAGTTTCAAAAAATTCATAAAGCCCTAACTCTTTTGTACACGCTCTACATACTCCCCGCTTTGCGTGTTAACTCTTACGGTATCTCCAACTTCCACGAATAACGGCACTGACACCTGTGCGCCGGATTCAATAGTAGCAATCTTTGTCCCTCCCTGAGCAGTGTTGCCTTTGATATTTGGAGGAGCTTCTACAACTTTAAATTCCATTTTAATAGGAATAGAAATATTAATAATCTCTCCATTAAATCGGAAAGCATCAATGGTTGTATTTGGCTTTAAATAATATTTTTTATCTCCCAACAAATCTTCCACTAATTGAAATCGTTTAGAACGATCGGCGGAATCACAGAACCAAAATTCTCCACGATGATGGTACAAATAATCTACTTTTACGCGTTCAATTTCAGCTTCCTCAAATGATTCAGCTGCTTGAAAATTTCTATCTAAAACTTTCCCGTTAATCAAATTTTTCATCCTTGTCTGCAAAACAGGTTTACGCATTTGCATTTTAAGATGATTAGACTCCAACACTTCATAAGGTTGGCCTTCAAAAATAAAAATAATTCCTGGTTTTAAATCATTTATTCCTAACATAGTTTTATTGTTCTTTTGGTTTCTCTTGCAACTTTCTCAAAGAATCTTGCAAAGATTTTTTCAACTCATCAAGATTAGCTGCTGATTTTTTATCTGGCCTAATCTTTTTTTGTTCATTTCCATCCTTACCGGTGGATGCCTTTTTAATTATTAAAGTTTCCAGTTTTTTTGGTTTAGTAGGTGGAATAATTTCTCCGGCCTGCACACCTTGATAGCAATTCTTACAAAAAACTGGTCTTTTACCATCTGGCTGAAACGGAATTTCCGTTTCCGCGCCACAAACCCAGCAATAATCTGAGTACATCTTCTTACTGACTTTGGATTTAAGTCTCATCTCTCCTCCACCTCGCGCGTCGCCTCCCTTTTTGTCACCAAATTCTTTTTTCCCATTACTATTCTCTTCTTCTTGGTTTTCCATCCATTCGGCTATAATCATTTTTTCTACTTCTGCTTTAGGACTGGCATGTTTTTCTCTTCCTATTTTAACAATCTCGTCAGCTACATCTCCCTCGGGTATAGGATAAGGTGGTAAAGTACCAGCAGAAAAAGCTCTAGAAGCAACACCGTCAATCATTAACTTTAAATAAATATTATATTTCCCAAGATTAACTAAATCATTAGCCAAAAACTCGGGCTCAAACTCTTTTTCTAGCCACTCTGCGTCATTAGCGCCAACCCTAAAAACTATAAATGTTCCAACGTTACCAAAAATAGCTGCCTTTACCTGTTCGGGTAATTGCTCAATATACTGATGAGAAATAATCAAACACAATCTATATTTTCTAGCTTCTGATAAAATATCGGCAAATGATTCGGTAGCAAAATTTTGAAACTCATCTACATATAAGAAGAAATCTCTACGATCCTCCGCTGGCATATCAGCTCTACTCATGGCCGCTTGTTTTAATTTAGCCACCAACATAGCGCCCAAAAGAGCGGAATTAGATTCTCCCATCAAACCCTTAGAAATATTAACGATCAAAATCTTACCTTGATCCATTACCTCTCTGCAATCAAATGATGATTTTTTCTGCCCAATAATATTTCTGATAACAGGATTAGTCAAAAATTGACCAACTTTATTTTGAATAGGCGCAATGGCTTCTACTTGGAATTTATCATGATATCTAGCAAATTCATTAGTCCAAAAGTTCTTTACTACCGGATCTTTAAGATTATTTACGATTTTATCTCTAAAATCTTTATCGGTTAACAATCTCATGATTTCCAAAAGCGTAGAGCCTGGAGTTTCTAACAAAGCCATCAAACAATTATTTAAAATATATTCCATTCTGGCGCTCCAAACATCGGGCCAAATCTTTTTAAAGATTTCCAAGATGCCGGATGCCACCAAATGATGATGTTCATCGGAAACTGATTCTAAAGGATTAAATGCAATAGGAAATTCCGCGTCAAAAGGACGAAAATAAATTACATCATTCATTCTTTCTTTAGGAACAAAATGAAGCAATCTATCCGCCGATTCACCGTGCGGGTCAATAAAAGCCAAACCCCTGCCATTTCTAATGTCATCAATAGCCATGTTTTCCAACATGACAGTTTTACCCATACCAGTTTTACCAATGGCATAAGTATGCTTACGGCGATCGTCTATTTTAATGCCGAACTTCACTCGCTCATTGCGAAAATTTGTTTCGGCGAATATGGTTACGTCTTTATCCGTATTCCTATTCATTTCATTATTTTACCGCAAATCCTTGATAAAATCAACAAATTCCCCTACAATAATATTACTGAATATGGAATTAACTTCACAATATAATCCAAAAGAAGTGGAAGAAAAAATATATCAAACCTGGGAAAAATCCGGGTATTTTAGTCCCGATAATTTACCGAAATCCCACAAGAAACCCTACACTATCATCATGCCTCCTCCAAATGCTAATGGTAAGCTTCATTTGGGACATGCCCTTACTATCACTACTCAGGATATTCTCATCAGATATAAAAGAATGCAAGGTTTCAAAACTCTCTGGCTTCCAGGAGCAGATCATGCTGGATTTGAAACACAAGTAGTCTATGAGAAAAAATTGGAAAAAGAAGGCACCAGCCGTTTTGAAATTTTAAACCAACCCGGAGGCAGAGAAAAGCTCTATCAAATGATTTGGGATTTTACTCAAGCCAATAAATCCCACATGGAAGATCAAACTAGAAAAATCGGCGCCTCTTGTGATTGGACTAAAGAAAAATTTACCCTGGATCCCTCTATTATAGAAATCGTTTACCAAACTTTTAAAAAACTATATGACGACGGATTAATTTATCGTGACAATCGCATTGTTAATTGGTGTACTAAACATCAGACTGCCCTATCAGATTTAGAAATAAATTGGGAAGAAAGAATAGATCAACTTTTTTATATAAAATATTTCTTTGTTGATAATCCCAATCAATATATTATGGTAGCCACCACCAGACCAGAAACTATTCCTGGCGATATTGCTGTTGCCGTTAATCCCAAAGAAAAACGCTACCAAGCTTTTATTGGTAAAAAAGTTTTTGAACCAATTACCAAGAGACCGATTGAAATAATTGCTGATAAAGATGTTGATATGAACTTCGGTACTGGAGCTTTGAAAATTACTCCGGCTCATGACTCAGTAGATTTTGAAGTTGGGAAACGTCACAACTTAACAATTATCAAAACCCTAGATTTAAATGGACGCTTTAATAAAAACGCTGGGCCCTTAGAAGGAATGAAAGTAACTGAAGCTCGTGCTAAGGCCGTGGAAATTTTAAACCATAATGGCACTCTAGAAAAAGTAGAAGATTATAAACACCAAGTAGCGGTTTGTTACAAATGCCGCAATATTATTGAGCCAATGTTATTGGATCAATGGTTTGTAAGAATGACCGAGCCGTCAAAATCTAAGAAAAAATCTTTACGCGATTTGGCCGTAGAAACAGTAAAATCCGGAGAAGTAAAATTCATCACCAAAAAATTTGAAAAAATATTTTATCACTGGATGAAAAATATTAAAGACTGGAATATTTCTAGGCAAATTGTTTGGGGCATCAGAATGCCGGTTTGGTATTGTGAAAAATGCGGGAAACCAATTGTTCACATAGAAAAAGAAGCACCCGTAAATTGCCCTCATTGTAATTGCGAAGATCTCCGCCAAGAAACTGATGTCTTTGACACCTGGTTTTCTTCCGGACAATGGCCATTTGCCACTTTGAAATCTTGCAGCGATGATATTTTTAAACAATTTTATCCAACCTCTGTTATGGAAACTGCTTGGGACATTTTATTCTTCTGGGTAGCTAGAATGATTATTTTTGGAAAATATATCACGGGAAAAACTCCATTCAACTATGTCTATTTGCACGGTTTAATTCGCGACAAAGATCGCCAAAAAATGTCTAAATCCAAAGGCAATGTAATTGATCCCTTGGGCGTTATTGATGAATACGGATCAGACGCTCTAAGAATGTCTTTGATTGTCGGCAATGCTCCTGGCAATGATCCGATTATTTCCGAAGAAAAAATCCGCGGTTATCGCAATTTTGCCAATAAAATTTGGAATGCCAGCAGATTCGTTTTGATGAATCTCCAAGACTTTGATCCTAAAGCTAAAATAAAATTATCCCCTAAAGATAAGACAAACTTGAAATCATTGGATAAACTCGT
>CAZRVJ010000022.1:0-3374 GCA_964603535.1 uncultured Candidatus Saccharibacteria bacterium | reverse complement strand
ATCCGAAGTTACAAAAGATATTGAAAGCTTCAAATTATATTATGCCGCGGAAAAATTATATCATTACTTCTGGCACAATTTTGCGGACAAAATTATTGAAGAATCAAAGGCTAGCTTACAAAATGATAAA
This sequence comes from uncultured Candidatus Saccharibacteria bacterium, assembly GCA_964603535.1. Classification (GTDB taxonomy): domain Bacteria; phylum Patescibacteriota; class Minisyncoccia; order UBA6257; family JAAZHW01; genus DAONDV01. The sequence continues at coordinate 3,244 of CAZRVJ010000022.1, read as the reverse complement.
GAACGATCTTCTACTCAATATGTCTTATTTAAAATTTTAGAAACCAATCTAAAACTTCTCCATCCTTTTATGCCTTTTATCACGGAAGAAATTTATCAAAAATTACCCGGCGAAAAAAAGAATTTATTAATAATAGAGGAATGGCCCAAAGCATAGGGATTCTCTAAATTTAAAATATGGAATGGAATAGTTTTTTGAGACTGCTTTTCGTTTTCTTATTGGCTTTTGTGCCAAGCTTAATTTGGCTTTCTTTTTATCTAAAAAAAGATGCTAGACCGGAACCAAAAAGATTTCTACTTTTTGTGTTCTTTTTGGGCGGACTTAGCACATTTTTAGGAGCTCAAGCGGAAAATGTTTGGTTCAGACCATGGGTACAAGATAATTCCAACCGCCAAATTGCCGGATTATTATTCTTATTCCTCTATCCCCTTATTGAAGAAATCTGTAAATTTTTGGGCGCACGCTTAGGCACAATAAAAAATAAATATTTTATGGACGAGACTACTGATCCCATGGTTTATTTAATTGTCTCAGCCTTAGGATTTGCGGCAGTAGAAAATTTACGCATCTACTTCACCACCATTTTTGGACAAATGCAAAATCTTTCTTGGAGCGGACTTATGGAAATTGATTTTTCTCAAGCCATTTTAATGAATTTAGCCCTCACCGGGCTCGTTCGTTTTGCGGGCACTGTTTTTCTTCACTCCCTCTCCTCCGCCTCCCTCGGATATTTCTGGGGCTTGTCCCGACTATCCAACAATAGAGCAAAAACTTTCTTTTTCTGTCTCCCTGCCGGATTAATCATGGCAACAGTTTTACATTCTTTCTATAATTATTTTGTTTTAAATGCTCAATCAGGAATTTTTTACCCAGTAGCTCTAATTATATTTTTATTCGCAGGTGCTATCGTAATTTCTCGCGGATTTAAACAATTACAAAGTTATCAACAATTGAAAAAATAGCAATAAAGCAATATAATTAATGTACGATTAATTTTTATTTCTTAACAAAACATGGCTAATTCAAAATTTAAATCATTTTTAAGAGCTGGTGGCTCAGATGCAGAAATTTCTAAGCCCGTTGATTTGGAAATCGGCAATTCCGAATTATTAAAAGAGAAAGAAGAAGATTGGATGGAATCAGAAGGCCAACTCACAATAGATGTTTACCAAACAGCGCAAGATATTATTATTAAATCTGCTGTAGCTGGAGTAAAACCAGAAGATATTGACATTTCTATTACTAATGATATGATAACGATTAAAGGTAAACGCGATATAGAAGACACAATTAAGTCTGAAGACTACTTTTACCAGGAATGTTATTGGGGAAGATTTAGTCGTTCCGTTATCTTACCAGTTGATGTAGACAGTGATCGCGTATCTGCCTCTTTAAAAAACGGAATTTTAACAGTTAAATTGCCAAAAATTGATAAAGCTAAGGTCAAAAAAATTAAAATTAAAAGCGATAATTAGATAAACTTCGAATTAAATAAAACCGTCCATGCGAAGTCGCAGGACGGTTTTATGATTAAACGAATAAATAAGAAATGGAAAAAGGGAAACATTTACTTTATGAAGCTGAAATTAAAAACACGGAAATATTAAAAGATAAAGATGCGACTATTGAAATGTTCAATCGCATTATTGAAGCACTTCAAATGAAAGCTGTTTCAGAAGTAGAGGTCTATCAATTTCCTGGCGCCGGCGGAATAACTGCTTTTTGCGTTATTTCAGAATCACACCTCTCTATTCACACATGGCCAGAAACAAATTATATGGCTTTTGACATTTTTTCTTGCCGCGACTTTGATGAAAATATTGCCTTACAGATACTCAAAGAATATATCCAACCAGAAAAAGAATTAATAGATGTAATAATCAGAGGCATGGATAGATTTGCCGAAGCCACCAATTAATTTATTAACCAACAAAAAAACCGACTCTTTATAGAGCCGGTTTTTTATTTAATCAATTTACTAATTTATTTATTAGCTTATTAACTAACCACGCGGAAACAACACCAATAATCGCTCCACCAATAATATCCAAAGGATAATGCACTCCGCAAAATACCCTAGCCGCTCCCATTATTGCGCTACTAATGAAAAACAACCAACCCAATTTGCGATTATAACAATAAACCACCATAGACAAAGCAAAAAACAAAGTCATATGTCCAGAAGGAAAAGAACCGCTGTCGGAATGATTTATTAAAGCAACAATATCATGACTTATAAACGGTCTGGAACGATGATAAAAATGCCTGATGGCTTCCGTGATTATCACACGACTTAAGATTAAAGAAGAAAATAAAAAAACAAACATCTTCCTTGCTCCGCGCCAAAAATTAGCAAATGTTTCAGTGGCTTTCTTAATATGCCACAATTCCCACAAGAGCCAAAGAACTGCCATAAAAACTATAATATATCCCAATGCTTCAGCTAGAAAAAAACCAAGCTTATCTAAAAACTCGCTTTTCCCCACCCAATCATTAAGACTTTTGAAAACTGCGTAGTCAATATTTGTTAACATATTTAATATCTTATCAAAAAATAGCCTCATTGGAAAGACTCGGAATTAAAATTATTCAAAAGCCAAAAGCAAACAAATCAAACAAAAGCTCAAAACACGCCCAATCACTCGCCCTACGGATAACATACGATCGTATGTTATCCGTAGGAAATTAAAAAATTATAACAAATCAAAATACTTCTTTAATACTAAATCATGGCACTCCCCTAGTGTTGATGAATGCAACAAAATTACAAATTTTTTCACATCAAAAAATTCTCTCATAAAATTAATCTCATTCTCACATTCAAATGGAAAAACAAAAACGCTTTTCTGTAAACTATAAAACCCCAATTCTTTCAATTTTCTAGACAAAGCAATGCGACCATTTCTAAATTGCTCAGGAATATCAAAAATTACTATCCTCCATTTACCATCCCATAATTTTGGCTTTCTTATTTGTAATTCATTAATATCATATCTCAATAGCTCTTTTCTCCCCAAATCAGTAATTTCCAAAAAATCATTTCCATTTTCAGTAACAACCCTTATCAGTTTTTTCTCTTTGGCTTGCTTCAAAAAATATCTAAATTTATCATGTTTTTTATTTATATTCTGGTCCTTCAGAAATTCTTTAATAATCAGCGCTGAACCAGGCAACAAAAAAATCATCGGCATTACTACCCCACCGCATAATAACTTTAAAACATCTTTCATTGTGGAAGACATCC
>CAZRVJ010000021.1:7801-8356 GCA_964603535.1 uncultured Candidatus Saccharibacteria bacterium | reverse complement strand
AATAAGGCTTTACTCCAATTTCAATCAAACGACTAAATAATTTATATAAAACATCATACGAATCATTAATTCCTTTCAAAAAGACGCTTTGACTAAAAAGTATGGCTCCGGCTTTTCTCAGTTTCAAACAAGCTTTCACAGTTTTCTCACTCACCTCATCAGGATGCTCAAAGTGAATCATCACATAAACGGTCTTTTTGGATTTCTTTATCGCTGATAAAATTCCTCTAGTGACAAGAGATGGATTAGACACTGGCGTGCGTGTACCAATTCTAATAACTTTTATCTGCGGTAATTTTGAAAAAACCTTCAAAGCATATTTCAAAATTTTCGGGGTGGTAAACGGATCGCCTCCGGAAAAAATTATTTCTTTTATTTCCTGATGTACTGACAAATAAGCCAACATATTTTTTATATCGGCTTTTGTGATAATTCCTTTTTCAATGTCAGAAACCCTGCGACGACGCGTACAAAACCTGCAATAAGAAGCGCAAGTTAAAGTTAAAAGAATTAAAGCTCGATAAAAATGAAAATCATACAATTGAAGTCGTAACT
>CAZRVJ010000021.1:0-7791 GCA_964603535.1 uncultured Candidatus Saccharibacteria bacterium | reverse complement strand
GAATTAAAGCTCGATTCTCATACTTATGAATTAAGCCTTTAGTTTTTTCAAATTGATCCTCCAAAAGAGGGTCTTCAAAACTTTGACATCCCTCTGGATCCCCACGAAAAAATTCAGCATCGGAAAAATAAAATTGATTTTTTACCGCTTCGCTGGATTGAGAAATTTTTTTCAAATGTTCCGAAATTTTTATATCAAGCATTTTTATATTTCATATAATATAACAAAAAATAAACATCGCACAATAGGTGGATAACTTTTTTAAAAAATTAAATACAAAAAGTAAAAAACTATTCGTATCTCAAAGCTTCGATCGGACTCTTCTTGGAAGCCTGTCTCGCTGGATAAATTCCAAAAACCAAACCAATCAAAGCAGCCACCCCAATTCCCAATAAAGCCGCGCCAACAGGGAAAGAAAATTCCCAATCTAATCCCGCCACATTAGTAAGTACAATGGAAATCAAAAATCCAAAAACAACCCCCAGAAAAACTCCGATAAAACCGCCGATACTGGTAAGCAACATCGCCTCTAGAAGAAACTGGGATAAAATGTCTTTACTATTAGCGCCTACGGCCTTACGCAAACCAATTTCTCTCGTTCTTTCCGTAACCGAAACAAGCATAATATTCATTATACCAACGCCCCCAACCACCAAAGAGATGGCCGCCACTGAAGCTAAAAACAAAGTCAAAATTCCCGTTACCGTGCTAACCTGCTTCACTAAATCCGCTTGAGTTTGCACGCTAAAATCATCATTTTTTGGATCGCTAATATCATGTAAATTTCTCAAAGTGGTTTTAATATCACTAACAACTTGTTCGGTGTTTTCTTCTTTATCAACTTCAACAATCAGATGCTGAAAATATTTTATACCTAATATACTCTCTTGCACTGTAGTGTAAGGAGCAAAAGCTGATTCATCAAAATTTACCAAAGAACCCTGTCCTTTTGACGGCAAGACTCCAACCACCCTAAACGCTTTTGATTTTAATTTTATGGTTTTACCCAAAGCATCATCCTCGCCAAATAATTCTGTTTTTATTTTACTACCAATCACAACTACATTAGCCTTGGATGCTACATCCTCTTTTGTGAAAAAATTTCCAATATTCGGATAGACCTCATAAACATCCACAACATCTTCCGTGGCTCCCAAAATCATCAAACGATACACATTAGATTGATAAGAAGCAGTGACATTTCCGAAAACAATCGGAATAACTTTAGTAGCATTGGGCACATTATTTTTTTTCAAAAGCGCCTCCATTTCTCTTTCTTTCAATGAGTCGCTTAAAATAGAATCCAACATTGATGATGAAGAAAATCCCTCTGCTTGTTTGCCCGGTGACAAAGTAATAGCCTTAGAACCCATTCCCTGAATTTGATTAAGAATCAAATCTTGCGCCCCCTGCCCGATAGACATGATCAAAATAATAGAAGTAATACCAATAACAATTCCTAAAATCGTCAAAACAGAACGCGATCTGTTCACATTTAAATTTTTTAAAGAATTTTTTAAACCGTATTTAAAATTCATAATCAAAATTATTTAAGCGACCCACTCCCTTTTCTAAAGCGCTCTGTGACTTTTTCATCACTCTCAATTAAACCGTCTTTTAGACGAATGATTCTTTCCGCGTTTCTTGCTGTTTGCGTTTCATGAGTTACCAACACAATCGTATGCTTATGGTTTTCGTTTAAATCCTGCAAAATATCCATAATAGCCTCACCGGATTTAGAATCCAAATTACCCGTTGGCTCATCAGCAAAAATAACCCGAGGATCATTTATTAATGCTCGCGCAATAGCCACCCTTTGCTGCTCTCCTCCTGATAATTGTGAGGGTTCATGATTAATACGATGCAACAAGCCCACGGATTCAATGGCCTTTTCAGCCAATTCATCCCATTCTGATTCTTTAATATTAGAATAAATTAAAGGCAATTTTACATTGTCTATTACTTTAGTGCGAGGCAATAAATTAAACGATTGAAAGATAAAACCAATTTCTTGATTTCTTATGCGCGCCAATTCTTCATCAGAATAATTTTTATTATTTTTCCCTTGAAAATAATAATCTCCGGAAGTTTGTTTGTCTAAAAAACCCAACACATGAAGCAATGTTGATTTTCCAGAACCAGAAGGCCCCATAATAGCGACAAACTCACCATCTTTAATCTCTAAAGAGACACCGTCCAAAGCATTAGTCACACTTCCTTCTCCGCCAGCGCTATATGTTTTTTTTATATTTTTTAACTCAATAACAGGCTTCGTCATAATAAAATTATTCTTTTGTGATTTGTTTTATAATCGTTGTTTTTTTACCCAAACGACTTTCCGCCTCTATTTTAATTTCATTAACTCCAGGATTTAAATATATTTTTTCACTGAAATGACCGCCTTTAGGCAAATAAACTTCTTTTCCGTTTATTGTAATATAAGTATTACTGCGGCCATAACCCTCTACTACAATAGAAGCGTCTTGCGTAATTAAATCAAAGGCTGGGCGTTCTATTTTTAAAGTAGGCGCGCCTATCAATAAATGGGTTTGATAAGATAAAAATCCCAACACCGTGACTCCAATAACAACAAGAGGAACAATCTCTAAAATATTAAAAACAAAATGATGCGGTTTTATTTTTTTTTCAAAACGATTCCCAGGCAAGAGATCAATGCTCGGCGCCTTAATCTGATCAAGCTCTTTTAAAAATAAATTCCAAAGTTCTTTAAAATTTAAATCTAAATTCTTAGCTATTTTTTTCAAATACCCCTGCACATAAACCGGAGCAGGCAAAGAAGCAAAATCAAATTCCTCCAGAGCAACAATATACTTAGTCGGAATGTTTGTTTGTAAAGAGAGATCATCAACGGTCAATCTTTTAGCCTCTCTCTCTTTTTTTAAAATTTCAGATAGCATAAGAATTTTTATATTCTTAGAGATACCTCTCTTTGTTTGAATTATGTTCTTCTAGAGTTTTAGAAAAAATTGTATTACCAGTAGCTGGATCAGATAAATAAAATAAATAGGGGGAATTTTCTGGATACAAAACTGCCTTCAGAGCGCCGAGGCCAGGATTAGAAATTGGCCCCACCGGCAATCCACGATTTAAATAAGTATTATAGGCAGATTTAATTTTAAAATCGCTACTAGTGATTTTTCTACAATTAGACGCTTTATTTATCTCACATTTAATATAAATAATAGTAGCGTCCAACTGTAAGGGCATGTCTTTCGCCAACCTCTTTACTAAAATTCCAGCTACCTTTGGACGATCTGCGTCATGCGGAATTTCTGATTCTACCAATGAGGCGAGAATAACTGTTTTCTGAAAATTTAATCCTCGTTTCTGCATTTGAGATTCCATTTCTCTGGAAAATTTTTTCTCAAAATTGCTTAAAAATTTTTTAGCCACTGCCCGAGCAGAAATATTTTTATAAAAACGATATGTGTCCGGGAAGATAAATCCTTCCAAACTCGCTTCAGGGAGACTAGTGTTTAAAAATTCAAAATATTCATTAGAATTTTCATCAGAAAAATCTTTTACCTTCAAAGAAGCTAAACTACCACTAACCAAAACTCCTTCTTCTTTTAGTCTTTCATCAACCATAGAAAGAGTCCAGCCTTCAGGAATAGTTACTGAGACTTCTTCTAAAGAATCTTCTACCAAAATTCTAGCAATCTGTTGGCTGCTAAAATTCAACCCAAAATGATAAGAGCCTGGCTGCAATTTATCAGCCCAACCCCTCATTAAAAGATAAAGCTTAAAACTGGATTTAGAACGAATCAATCCAGCTCTAGCCAAATTATCGGAAATTTCTTGGAAGCCCTGCCCCTTTTCAACAATAAAAACCACTTCGCCCGTAGCGTCAGTTTGAATGGGTTTTAATTGATAATTAAAGACGCAAGCAAAAAATCCAAAAAGCGCAGTATAAATTATAAAAACTGTAAGAAAAAATTCTCTCATTTTTGCTTAAATATTTCTCATCTTAATACTTTGAATGATACCAAGAGCAATAAAATTTATCAATAGACTGGATCCGCCATAACTCAAAAAAGGTAAAGGCAATCCCGTTACCGGCAAAAATCCTAAATTTGCCCCAAAATTAATAAAAATCTGACTTACTAATAATAGCAAATAACCGAAAACAAACAAACGAGAAAAATTATCATTAGCGCGTAATCCTATATTTGCTAATTGTAGAATAAAAACCACAAAAACGGTTGATAAGAGTAGTCCGCCAAAAAGCCCCCACTCTTCAATGAAGGCTGCTAAAAAGAAATCAGTTTTAGCTTCTGGCAAAAAACGCATTTGAGTTTCTACTCCCTGTCCCAAGCCTCTCCCAAAAAATCCACCGGAACCAATGGCAATTTTAGCCTGTATTACATTATAACCACTCCCTAGAGGGTCGCGACCAGGATCAAAAAATCCTAAAACACGATCTTTTTGATAATCATGCAAAAAATACTGCCAGCCAACACCAACCAAGATCAAACCAATCATCATTAAAATCATAAAATGCTTGAATTTTAACCCCGAGGCCAAAAGCATGCCCAGCCAAATAAAAACAAACATAATAGCCGAGCCTAAGTCTGGCTGCAAAAATGTCAGACCAAAAAACAATCCCGCGTAAAGAGCAGAAACCAATAATCTCTGCGGACGCCAGATTTCAATGTGCCAAGAAGCAAAATACTTACTTAATAAAATGATTAACGCTATTTTAGCCAATTCTGCCGGCTGAAAACGGAAAAAATTGAATCCCAACCAGCCTACAGTCCCCTTTACCTGAACACCCAAAAACAAAGTCAAAACCAGCAGAAATAGACAGCCGAGGTAAAATCCTACCGGGAAAAAGTTGTGTCCTTGTAAAAGCCTTAAATCAAATAGATTACCTATAAATACAAAAACCACGATACCCAGAATATACCAGGTAAGTTGTTTTTTAAATGTCTGAAAAGGCTTTACATCGTGAGAAGATAAGCTTGCCAAGGTCAACAAACTAAAAACAGCCAATAATAGTATGGGAATTAATATAGAAAAATTTAATTTCTTTAAAAAACTCATGTTTTTACATTTTAACGCAGAAACCTATAATAAACAAGCAAACATTTGCCTTTTTTTGATAAATTTGCTAATCTAAATATCATGAATAACACAAATAAAGAACAAGAAAATACAGCACAAAAATTGAAACCTTTATGGTGGCACTCAATAAAATTACCGAGCTTAAACCCTGGTTCTATTGTTGACGGCAATGTAATTGAAAAAACATCCAAAGCCCTCTATTTAGACTTGGGAGATTTTGGCAGCGGAATAATTTGGGGATCAGAATATAATGCTTCCAGCGGAATGATTGATGATTTAAAAATTGGGGACACAATCAAAGTGAAAGTTTTGAGCCCAGAAAACGAAAAAGGATTTGTGGATCTTTCTTTGCAAGAAGCTAACCGCGATATGGGTTGGCGCGCTATGAGAGATGTTTGTCAAAAAAATGAAATAATTATCGGAAAAGTTTTATCCGCCAATCGTGGAGGTTTAATTATCCAAGCTGATACTTTTCAAGGATTTCTTCCTACCTCTCAAATGAACGATGTCCATTTCCCAAAGGTACAAGATGGCGATAAAGAAAAAATCTTAGAAGAATTAGGAAAATTAGTTGGCAAAGATATTGAAGTAAAAGTATTGGAATTCAACCCACGTGACAATAAAATTATTTTCTCTGAAAGAAAAATTGAAGACGAAAAAATACAATCTTTAATTGAAGAAAAATACAAAATCGGAGATAAAATTACCGCCACCGTTACCAAAATCATTGGTAACGGAGCTATTGCTCAAATTGAAAATCCACAAATAAAAGCTTTTATCCCAATTTCTGAAATTGATTGGCAAACAGTAGAAAATCCTGCTGATTTTATCAAAGAAAATGAACAATATGAAACCCAAATCGTTGGTCTTCGCGATGGAGAATTAAAGCTCTCTATTAAAGCCTTAAAACAAGATCCGTGGATGGACAAAATTGAAAAATACGGAGAAGGACAAATTATTAGTGGTGAAGTTTATAAATTTATGCCTTTTGGCGCTTTAGTTAAAATTGAGCCGGAAATGTACGGATTTATTCATTCTTCAGAGTTTGGCGGATTAGACGAAATGAAGGCAAAATTAGAGTTGAAAAAAACTTACAACTTTGTTATTGATTCAATTAAAACCAAAGAAAAGAGAATCAATTTAAAGAATGCCTAAAAATATAAATACTACTCCCTCCAAGGAGAGTAAGCAAAAAAAAATTAACAAAAAAAATGCCACTGAAAAAAAATCAGCGCCTATTTTAGAGTCTAACACTGAAGAGAAAGAACAAATTATCGTGACAGCGGTAAAAGAAACTAAACCTCAAATAGACAACTCTGTTTTTTTCTGGTCAGCAGAAAAATTCAACAACAAAAATCAGCGCGGATTATTCTGGTATTTGGGCGTTGTTGTTTTGGCAATAATTTTAATTATTTTTGCTATTATCCAAAAAAATTATCTTTTTTTGGTAATTCTCGTCTTGGCTCTAGGAGTTTATTATTTAATAAACCGTCAGGGCACACAGGAATACTTCATTAAAATAAACAATCAAGATATAACTATTGATGAAAAAAAATTATCTTATGAAGAAATACTCGGATTTGGTTATTTTGAAAAATTCAACAAAGAATATCTTGTTTTTGAAACTTCTTCCATTGCTCAAAAGTATATCTTGGTTCCCTTGAAAAAAGATAAAGATAAAATATTTGAATTTCTAAGAAAATTTGTCCCAGAGAAACAATACGAAGAAGATTTCTTAGATACCTTAGAAGATTTCTTGAAATTTTAATCTTCTATTCTGCCCTCGTCGTTTAATGGATAGGACACGAGATTGCGGATCTCGTAATTGAGGTTCGATTCCTCACGAGGGCACTCATCCCAATACAATACCGCGACCTTACTGGCCGCGGTATTTTATTTTAACTATTCAGAGCTTTTATTTTTAAAAGGAGGGCTGAATAAACCCTCCTTATTATTTTCATTAAGCCTCAACATCAAAGATAAGTTCACCACAACGTGATACATCCTTAATCCAGATACCTGCAGTTCCTTCAGAGAAGTATTCTACACCAGCTACTTTAGCTGTTACTGGACCTCCTTTAATAGGTTGACCTTTGTAATTAATTGTTCCTTCGAGATAACCATATCTACGAGTGTCTTTCACAGACAACATAGTGATATTATCTTCACCATCACTTTCACCAAAGTCAAGGAAAGTCATTCTCCAAGAATCAAGTGGTTTATTAGTATAAACAGGGTGAGTTCTCTTACAGAATAATGTGCTATCATACAGAGGATTGATTACTAAATCAACTTCTATACCATTTTTTCCTTGATAGTGTACAAATTGAGCACCATAAGAAAGATGTCTAGCAGCACTCTTATTGCCTACACGCTGAATATAGTTAGTATCAACAGTCAAGAAGCTAGAAGCACTTGTAGCAAGTAGATTATGGAAAGCTACAGCTCCCATAGAACCTGTCATTGCTGTAATCTTACGATTACCTTGAGATACACGAGAGAAGAAGATTGCATCTAGATAGTCATACAACATTGATTCAGTCAATGCACCATTATAGTACTGAGTTTGACCATCACGAAGTTGTTGTCTAATACCAGGACCTGTTTTCTTCATTCTACCATTAGTAGGATCAACAGATGTGGTTTTTTCTCCTTTCCACATTGCATATTCCATATCACGATATAGTTGTTCTTCTAATTTAGCTT
>CAZRVJ010000020.1:0-8965 GCA_964603535.1 uncultured Candidatus Saccharibacteria bacterium | reverse complement strand
AGATACCGACGATCATTCTCTTCATCCTATCCTCCTTGTTTTTTTGTTGTATTTCTATGTAAATTTTAGCTGCCTTTATTGTATCAGATATTTAGCAAAAAGTCAAGTCCAGGAACTTGGCTTCTGTAGTGTAAAATTTAGCTTTTTCTGATGGATTTATACACAAAAAATCGAGATTTGATTATTAAAAAATGGTATAATATATTTATGGATATTTTAATAAAAAATGGTTTAATCATTGATGGTTCCGGTAGAGAAGGAGAGAGAAAAGACATCTGGATAAAAAATGGTGAAATATCTAAAATAGGAAATTTTAAAAATAAAAAAGCGGAAGTAATGATTGATGCTTCCGATTCTATTGTCGCTCCCGGATTTATTGATATAAATAATGACTCCGATCATTGCCTTACTATTTTTACACAACCGGAACAAGAGAGTTTATTGAAACAGGGAATAACGACAATCATTGGCGGCAATTGTGGATCATCGTTAGCTCCATTAATTCGGGGGGATTTGAAAAGTCTTAGAAAATGGACGGACATTAATCAGATAAATATTGATTGGCAAAGCGTAGCGGAATTTTTAGAAAAAATAAGTCAAAAAAAATTAGGTGTTAATTTCGGTACTTTAATTGGGCATGCTACGGTGCGTAGGGGAATTATCGGGGATGATTTAAGAGATCTTACAGAACAAGAATTGGAACAGATGAAATATGTTATTGAACAGGGATTGTCTGAAGGCGCTTTTGGTGTCTCTACCGGATTAAGTTTTAGTCATGCGCGACTAACTCCGTTTAATGAAATTTTAGAGATTTTAAAAATTGTAAAAGAGCATAATGTTTTATATGCTACGCATTTGCGTTCGGAAAAAGAAAATTTACTTTCTGCCGTTTCGGAATTAGAAGATTTGGCCGCTCATTTGAATTATCAAATGCCAAAAATTGAGATTAGTCATTTGAAGGCATATCGTGGTTGGGAAGAGGAATTAAATTTAAGCTTGGCTGTGATTCAGGGATTAAAAGAAAAAGGAGTTGATATTAATTTTGATGTTTATCCATATATTGCCATTGCCGGACCCCTTTATCTTTATTTGCCGGATTGGGCAATTAAAGGGGGATTAGAGGATATGATGAAAAATATAAAAAATGATTCTTCTAGAAAAAGAATTGTTGAAGAATTGAAGAAAATGAAATACGATTATTCTTCTATAATAATTTCCGAAATGACTAAGACGTTGGCTTTTGTCGGTAAGAGTATTTATGAATTGGCTCGTATGAGAATGATTCCTCCGGAAGAGATGATGATGGAAGTGATGAGGGCCGGAGAAGGTAGGGTAATAGTAGCAGACCAATGTCTTTCACGCATGCCTACTTATTGGCTAATGAAAAATTCTTTGGGTATTATTGCTTCTAATGGCGAAGGGTTGAATTACGCCAATAAAAAGCCTAATTTCTTGCCGCATCCACGTTCTTTTGGCGCTTTCCCTAAGTTTTTAGCAGAAGTAAATGACAAGAAATTAATGGATTGGCCTGAAGCTATAAAGAAAATAACATCAGAACCAGCAAGAAAATTGGGAATAAAAAATAGGGGAATGATTAAAAAAGGATTTTTGGCTGATTTGGTTATTTTTAATCCGCAAACAGTTAATTCCTCGGCTTCTATAGAATCGCCCTATCAAGAACCTAAAGGCATTGAATTTGTAATCGTTAACGGAGAATTAGTTGTAAATAAATCGCATTTTACGGGTGTAAAAGCTGGGAAAATTTTAAAGAACGCATGAAATTTAAAGCTGATATAAGTTTTGTGGCTATCGTTGCTATTTTAACGGTAATTGGTTTTGCCGTTCTTTTGAGCGCTTCGTTTATTATGGGTAAAAATGATTTCAATGACCCATATTATTATTTGAAACATCAATTACTACTTGGTGGAGTGGTTGGTCTAATCGGAGCTGTAACTACTAGCTTTGTTTATTATCGTCATTGGGAAAAATTATCGCTTATTTTAATGTTTGTGGCGATTATAGGAATGATTCTTGTATTTACGCCTTTGGGCATGGAATTAAATGGCGCTCGTCGCTGGGTACAAATTGGTTTTTTAAATTTTCAGCCAAGTGAATTATTAAAAGTTGCTTCTATAATTTATCTTTCTGCTTGGATCTCTAAAAGAGGAAAAAAGATAAATAGTTGGAGCGAGGGGTATTTGCCATTGTTGTTTTTGTTGGTAGTAATATTTGTTTTATTCTTTTTGCAGAAATCAATGAGTACAACAATTATAACAATTGCATCTTTGGGGGCTATTTATTTTTTGAGTAAAGTCAAAATGAGGTTTGTGGTGGCATCGGCAGCTATTGCTATGGTTGGTTTTGGATTATTCTTATTATTCGGTGGCCATCAGATAACTAGAGTAACGAGCTTCTTGGGATCGGGCGATCAATCGGAAACACGCGATTATCATATTAATCAGGCCTTGATAGCAATTGGTTCCGGAGGATTGACCGGGGTGGGATATAACAATGCTGTAAGTAAATATAGTTTTTTGCCAGAGCCAATGGGAGATTCTATTTTTGCCATTATAGCGCAAGAGTTTGGTTTTGTGGGTTCTAGTTTAATTATTGGTTTATATATTTTACTGTTTTTGAAAGGAATGAAAATTGCTAAAAATAGTCCTGATAAATTTTCACAGTTGGTTGTGTCTGGATTGATCGTTATGGTAACGATTCAAGCCTTTGTTAATATAGCTGCTATGTGTAAATTAATACCTTTAACGGGCCAACCTTTGCCGTTTATGAGCTATGGAGGCACTAATTTAGCGGTTCTTTTGACTTCAATGGGAATAATTGTTAATATATCTAAGTACACGCGAAAGGTTTAAATTTCGGCTTATTTTTGATAATTTGTCTAGTGAATATGGATAAAATTAAAGACATAAAAATAAAAATTATATTAACTGGTGGCGGTACTGGCGGTCATGTTTATCCGTTGGTGAGTGTTTTTCGTTCTTTAAAACAAATTGCGGGGCAAAAATTATTAACAATTGATGCTTTGTATTTAGGAGCCGATGGTTTTGCTAAAGAAGAGTTGGAAAAAGAGGGGATTAAGGTAAAAGTAATTTCAGCCGGAAAAATGCGCCGTTATTTTTCTATCTTGAATTTTTTTGATATTTTTAAAGTATTTTTTGGATTTTTTCAGAGCTTATGGTTGGTTTGGAAATTTATGCCGGATGTTATATTCAGTAAGGGTGGATACGGTTCGGTTCCGGTAGTGATAGTTGGTTGGATTTATCGTATTCCGGTTTTTATACATGAATCAGATTCTGTCCCGGGATTGAGTAATAAAATTGCTACTAAGTTTGCTGCTAGAATTGGTGTTTCTTTTCCTAAGGCTTTAGATTATTTCCCAGCAGAAAAAACAGCTTTGGTAGGGAATCCCATTAGGACAGATTTATTGCAAAAAATTAATAAGGAAGATGGAATAAAACATTTTGGTTTCGCTAGTGATAAACCGATTGTTTTAATTTTGGGTGGCTCTCAGGGATCACAAAGAATCAATGATTTAATTTTGGAAGTTTTATATGATTCTATAAAAAATAATATCCAAATTTTGCACCAAACAGGAGAAAAGAATTTTAGAGAAGTATTGGCTGAGGCCAAAATAATTATCGGTAATCTTCCGGAATCTTATCAAAAATATTATCAGGCTAAAGGTTTTTTCAATGAGGATGAATATGCTTTGGCGTTGGCTTGTAGTGATTTGGTAATCGCTCGAGCCGGTAGCGGAACGATTTTTGAATTATCTGCCGCTAAAAAGCCTTCTATTCTTATTCCTTTGCCAGAAGCGGCTTCTGATCATCAGCGTGAAAATGCTTTCGCTTATCAAAAATCTGGAGCTTCAATTGTTTTTGAAGAAAAAAATATATTGCCTAATTTATTTTTAGAACAAATAGTTAATTTACTTCAAGACAAAGAAAAGTTAAATGATTTGGGTAATCGCGCTAATATGTTCTCTCAACAAAATCCTTCTGATAATATTGCTAAAGAAATATTTAAAATTTTAAAAATTAATTTATGATGACTTTGCGAAAAGAAATAAAAAATCCTAGAGTACGCATAGCCCCGTCTCCCACGGGATATTTTCATATCGGTACTGCTAGAACCGCTCTTTTTAATTGGCTATTTGCTAAAAAATATAATGGCAAATTTATAGTTCGTATTGAAGATACCGATAGAGAAAGATCAAAAATTGAATTTGAAAAAGATATTATTGAGCAAATGAAATGGTTGGGATTGGATTGGGACGAAGGAGTTGAAGTGGGTGGAGATTTTGGGCCTTATCGTCAAACAGAATGCTTAGATTTATATGAAAAATATTTGCGTCAGTTGATAGATGAAAAAAAGGCTTATTATTGTTTTTGTTCAGCCGAGGAATTAGAAGCAAAAAAACAAGAAATGGCCGCTCGTGGCGAATCGCCAAGATATGATGGCAGTTGTTGTAATCTTTCTCCGGAGGCTATAGAAGAGAAATTGAAAAATAATACCCCGTATGTCATTAGAATGAAAACGCCTAATAAAAAGGTGACTTTTAACGATATGATTAGGGGTAAGGTGGAATTTGATTGTTCTTTATTTGGTGATTTGGTAATAGCTAAGGGTTTTCGTGAACCTCTTTATAATTTTGCCGTGGTTATTGATGATCATCGTATGCAGTTAACGCATGTTATTAGAGGAGAAGATCATCTTTCTAATACTCCGAAGCAGATTGTTCTATATGAGGCGTTGGGATGGGAAGTTCCGGAATTTGGTCATTTGCCCTTAATTTTAGCTCCGGATAAATCAAAGATGTCCAAGCGTTTTGGAGATGTATCAGTGGCGGAATACAGAAAAAATGGATATTTACCCGAAGCTTTATTTAATTTTATTGTTTTTTTGGGTTGGCATCCAGAAGAAAAACCAGGAGAAGGAATAAAAGAAATATTAACTAAGGAAGAAATTTTAAATTTATTTGACGCTAAAAGAATTCAAAAAGGCGGCGCTATTTTTAATATTGATAAATTAAATTGGATAAATGCCGAGCATATTAAAAGATTATCTATTGATGAATTAACAAAAAGATCTTTGCCGTATTTAGAAAAAGCTTTTGGTGAAAAAAATATTTCCGATCAAGAATATTTAAAAAAAGTCATAGAATCACATAGAGATAGAATAAAGAAATTATCAGATTTGCCAGAATTAATAGGATACTTTTTTGAATTATCAGAATATCCAAAAGAATTATTAATTTGGAAAGATAGTATTCTAGAAAATACTAAGGGGACTTTGGAATTATTAATAGGAATACTTACTGATTTGAAGGAGGATGAATATACCAAAAATCAATTGGAGGCGATAATTATGCCAGAAGCGGAAAAGCGTGGCAGGGGTGAGGTTTTGTGGCCTTTACGCGTAGCTTTGAGTGGCTTAAAGAATTCAGCCGGTCCTTTTGAAATAATTCCGATTTTAGGTAAAAAAGAAACATTACGTCGTTTAGAAATGGCGAAAAGTAAAATACAATGAAACAATTTTTTAAATCCGCGATAAAAATATTGTTTATTTTTGTAATTTTGTTTGGCAACTTCCAAACAGCTTTTTCTAGTAATTATGATGAGTTGCAGGCTCAAATTAATACTAAAAAGCAATTATTAGATCAATTAGAGCAAGAAGAGGCAAAATATAATGAAGAATTGGCAAAAACAAAAGCTACCAAAGGAACTTTAAGCGCAGAATTAAAAAGAATTAAGGCCAATATGGATAACTTGAATTTTAAAATCAAAGTTACCAATACGCAGATAGACACTTTGACTTTGGAGTTGGATAAATTAAGTTTGGAAACTCGCAATACAGAGCAAGAGATTGATTTTAAGAAAGAGATTATGGCTAAGAACATCAGGAACTTATACGAGCAAGAACACAGTACAACATTAATTGCCATGGTTTTAAAAAATGAAAGTCTGTCTGATACTATGTTGGATTTGGAAAATATGGTTAATTTCGGTAAGGGCATTGAAGATGCTTTATTAGAGTTGGAAGCATTGAAACAGGATTTGAAGAATCAAAAAACAGAAACAGAAGCAAAAAAGAAATCTATGGAAGTAGCGCAAATCAATTTAAGCAGTCAGAAAAAAATAGCTTCTAATATGCAGAGTGAAAAGACGGATCTTCTACAAAAAACCAAAAGCCAAGAAAAAAATTATCAGAATTTATTGAGTGAAATTGAAGAAAATCGTAGGAGCATTGAATCCGAAATAAGCCGCTTAGAAGAAGCATTGAAGGCAGAAATTGATCCCACCTTGCTTCCTCAGGGCAAGAACGGCATATTACAACAGCCGGTTAAAGGAAGAATATCTCAGAAATACGGCATCACTACTGATTCTCAATATTTTTATAAAAATGGTAATTATAAAAGCATTGCTCACAATGGTATTGATATTGCTGCCAGTATCGGCACGGCTATTTATGCAGCCGAAGAAGGAGAAGTAATCGCTGTTGGTAATCAGGATAAATATTGTTATCGCCGTGGTTTCGGAAAATTTGTAGTTATTAAACATGGAAATTATTTGACGACTTTGTATGCTCATATGTCTTTGCAATTGGTAAATGTTGGCGATACAGTAAAGAGGGGAGAATTGATTGGTTATGTAGGTAATACTGGTTTTACTACTGGCCCTCATATACATTTTTCAGTTTATTTTTCTCCTACTTTTAGAATGAGCTCAATCAGTTCTTGCGGTTTAACGCCAATCGGCGCTACCGTTAATCCTTTGAATTATATTTAGTCGTAATTATTTAATACAAAAAATTGTGCGACACAATATTATAATTAGTTTATTAGCAGTAATCGTATTGTTGGGTCAAGTAAGTCCAATTTTTGCGGCATTTGATGTTGATAATAATGAACCAATTGTCGCCCCCGATTTGGTCAATCCAGATAAATTAAAAAATATGTTGCCGGAGTCGGTAAAAAATCTTATAAAAGGCGCTGAAGATGTTGGTTCTGATATCGTTCAAGATGGTGCTGATATTGTCACCGGGGATAAGGATATAAAGATCAACCCGGCTTGGTGGCAAAATGCCAAAGACTCTATTAAAGGGGTTTGGGAGAAGATTAATGAGGTAGTAGATATACAAGGCTTCTTTGTAAAAATAAAAGATGTAGTCATTGTTCTAGTGAAAACTATTTGGGAATTTTTTCACGGAATATTTTCTTATAGGGAAATTAGTCAATTTAGAGCCTAGGTTTAAGTAAGTTATTAAGAGTAATAGCTTGATTTCTACTTACTTTATGTGTCGCAAAATCTGTGTTGTGCGACACATCCAATATAGAAAAAGCCGTGCTTTTGGGCCCTCCCCTCACCATAAGTCAGCTTTTAATTTTCTACTAAAAATTGTAAAATAAATTTATGCGTATTTCTTATTCTAGCTTAGATGTATTTGAAACTTGTCCCAAAAGATTTGAATATCAAATAATTGAAAAGATAAGGGTTCCTAAGACCAAGGAACAGGTTTTTGGTACTACCTTACATTCCACTTTGAAGTTTTTGTATGATCAGTCCCCCATTTTTCCCTCTTTGGACGATGTTCTTAGTTATTTCTCTATAGAGTGGAAAGATGCTTCTCAAAAAGTTGTTTGGCAGGATGAAAGAGAAAAAAATGCTTATTTTATTGATGGTCAAAGAATTTTAAAGGAATTTTACCAGAAAAATATCCCGGATCATCAATCTACTATTATTGCTTTGGAATCACGCTTTGAAGCTCCTATTGAAGACGCTGGCAAAGAGACTTGTCATGTTTTAACCGGTGTTATTGATAGAGTAGATAAAATTAAAGAAGGAGTTTTTGAAATTATTGATTATAAGACTAATAAAAAAATGCCTGGCATATCTGCGATTGATAATAATTTGCAACTTTCTATTTATACTTTGGGATTCTTTAGACGCTGGCCTGATTTGACTCAATTGGAAAATATAAATTTAAGTTTATATTTTTTGAAGCATGGAGAGAAAATGAGCACTAAACGTACACAAGAAGAAATTGAAGCAGTTAAAGCCAGGGTGTTAAAAAATATTGCGGAAATTGAAAAAAATTACTTTCCTCCTATTCCTTCCGCTTTATGTAATTATTGTTCTTATAAAAATATTTGCCCAATGTGGTCTCATTTATACCAACAGCAAACTCCTGCTGATGAAGAAATTAAAAAGATGGTTAATGAATATTTTGTTTTGAAGGGCCAGAATGATCAGACTGATGATAAGTTATCCGCTATCAAGCAACAAATAAATATTTATTTGGAGAAAAAAGGTTTGGATAGAGTGTTTGGCGATGAGGGCTTTATTGTTAAAACCAGTCAGACAAAAGAAGAATATGATTGGGAAAAAGTTCAACCTATTTTGGAAAAACGCGGTGTTTGGCCGGAAGTTCTGGGTTTGGACAAGAAAAAATTTGAGGCCTTATTAAAAAAATTGCCGAGTGATACTTTGCAAGAGATTGAATCTGCTAAAACTAAAACTCGCACAATAAAAATATTAAAGGCAATGAAGAAGTCTTTGGAAAAGATAAAAAGAGATTTTAAAGAGTAAATAAAATAGGGGCTGGTCCCCTATTTTATTTTAACTATCCATCATCTTTTTAAATCATATGGATAACTAACGATCGTTAGTTATCCGTAGGCCTGCTATTCGGCTTGTTATTCGGATTATTCGGAGCATTTTTCAAAGACAATCGGTACGGTCTTTTCCAACTTTGTAGCAGTTAAATATCCCAGTCCAAAACTGAGGGTGGCAATTAAAAATACGAATATTGCCACTATTATTTCTTTTTTGTATTTTTGTAAAAATTGGATCATTTTAGTATTTGCATTTTATTTTCATTTATGTTAACATAAATGTCATATGGCACATACAAAGGCAGGTGGTTCTACAAAGCTTGGCCGTGATTC
>CAZRVJ010000019.1:0-9662 GCA_964603535.1 uncultured Candidatus Saccharibacteria bacterium | reverse complement strand
ACGCCTTTCCTACTTCATCTTTAAATTTTTGTATTATTTGTTCCATATTTTTTTTAATAACGTTATTTTTTCATTCCCACCAATACTTCATTAGCATTGAAAGGATTGATTTTAATCATATTAATAGAATTAACTCCGACTGTTTTTATTGACCAACTTACTCCATCTTCGGAAATATATAATTTCCCATTAAATCCCGCTAAGACACTTTTCTTTTCATTATTATATACAACTGCTCCGGATGGCAAATTTTTGGGCAACAGCGAATCCATAATCACCCAACTCCAACCCCCATCAAAAGATCTATAAACCCCCTTGTCCGTAGCCGAATAGATTACCCCGTCGTTAGCCACAAAAAGATCATTAACGCCAGAAAACGGAACATTTAAATTAGAAAAATTATTTCCGCCATCTATACTCTTATAAATTGATTGATTCCCCCAAAGATAAATGACATCATTATTATTAAAATTAATAACAATTCTCTCAAAAGCATCATTCAGATGAGACATCAGGCGAAATGTTTTGCCATTATTATCCGAGTAACCAAAATTTTTTTCAGAAGAAAGAAAATATATTCTTCCTGACTGATCAATCTGTAAATCTTTTATTTCCGAATTAGCCTGACTAGTCACATAGATTTCATTCAAGGTCTTAAGCTTGTCAGAAGAATAATAAATTTTACCCTGGCCGTTTTTATTAATAGCCAAAAAGGCATCGCCGGACTTACTCCAAACCATAGAACGAACTGCCAAGGGATAATCCATAATACCAGTATCATCCTTCACTCTTTTCCATTTTTTTCCCCGACTATTAAATTCAAAAACTCCTTGATTGGTAATTAAATATCTTGATTGATCCGGAGCAAAAACAATATCAATAACTTCACTTGTCATCAAGCCATCATCCCGCGAAGAAAAACTAAGTCCCGCGTCATTAGAAGAATAAAAAACCGAAGCATTAGGACTAAAAATAGCTAAGCTACCACTAGTAAAAAATCCGGAAAGCCACGGAGCAAGATAGACAATCACACCAACCACAATTATTAAAATTAAGCCAGAAAATGTTTTATTCATAAATCATCTGGAGATTTTAAAAATCAAATTTTCCAATTGCAAACGAAAGTTAACGTTATAATCCTCTAAACGAGAAAAAATCTTTAAAGACTCTCTCGCCTCATTGCCGTTGCCAATATTTTTCAAATTAGATATTTTCAGATTGGGAAGACCAACAGAGTCTAGCATTCTATCGCGTAATAAAACCATGATATTTTCTATAAAAAGCATCTTGCCGCCATCATCCAATGCTAAAACTTTTTTGAAGCATTTTGAAGAATCTTTAGGGTCAGAAAGATATTCTTCCGCTTCTTTCATTAATCTTTTTTGAAAATATTTTTTTCTATCAAAAACAGGCAAATTAACAGACTTCATTCTAGAGCATAAAGTAGGCAAAATACGGCTTTCATTCTTAGCGATAAAGAAAATAACCGAATTATTATTAGGTTCTTCTACTGTTTTAAGCAAGGCGTTCTGCGCGGCATTTTCTAAATCTTCAGCCGCGTTAACAATGAAAACTTTTTTGCTAGCAGTAGTTAACGACAAAAAATGAATAGCTTGTCGTACACTTTCAATAGACGGTTCCCAAACTTGAAACCGCAAAGGAATATCTTCATTAACTTTATTTAATGAAGATATTATAAAAATATTACTAATATCAGAAATTTTTTCCGCTAAATCCAAAACAAATTTAAATTTTGAATCTTCATCTATTCCCAAAAAAAGCCAACTTCCATCAATCAAATTTTTATCAATAATTTTGTTAAAATAATCTTCCGTTTTCATAGTTATCTCCCCTCCAAAGGAAGCTTTATTTTTTGCTCATCATAGCGCGCTTATACATATCTACGTGCTCTAAAATGATACCAGTGCCTTTAGCCACACAATAAAGAGGATCTTCAGCCACATAAGCATTAACACCAGTTACCTTACTGATATATTCATCAATATTTTTTAATAATCCGCCTCCTCCAGAAATAACAATCCCCTTCTCAATAATATCAGCAGCCAATTCCGGTGGAGTGTTTAAAAAGACATTGCGAATTGTTTCGCTAATCTCTTCCAAATATCCGGAGATTGCCTCGGCGATTTCATTAGAATTCATTACAATTGATTTTGGCAATCCGGAATCCAAATCTCTACCACGAACTTCCGATTCCATTTTATTCTTCTGCTGGATAGCTGAACCAATTTCTATTTTTATTTTTTCCGCGGTTTGTTCTCCAATCGCTAAATTATATTTCTTTTTAACATATTCAATAATAGCTTCATCAAATTTATTCCCAGCCACTCTTAAAGATGCCCAGGAAACAATACCACCCAAAGA
The DNA here is from genome assembly GCA_964603535.1 of uncultured Candidatus Saccharibacteria bacterium. GTDB lineage: Bacteria > Patescibacteriota > Minisyncoccia > UBA6257 > JAAZHW01 > DAONDV01. Next base: position 7,280 of record CAZRVJ010000019.1, on the reverse strand, counting down.
AATAACTGCCACCTCGCTAGTACCACCACCAATATTAACAATCAAATGTCCAGAAGCGGAATTGATAGGAATACCAGCTCCCAAAGCGGCTAAAATTGGCTCACGCACTAAATAAACTTCCCTAGAACCGGCATCCATAGCCGCGTTAATTACAGCGCGACGCTCAGTGGAAGTAATGCCAGCTGGTCCGGAAATAATCACGACTGGCTTTAAAATATTAAAGCTGCCCAATACTTTGGCAATAAAATACTTTAACATGGCCCTAGTAGTTTTGTAATCGGCGATCACACCATCCTTTAATGGACGATAAGCTCCAATATCATTAGGAGTTCTTCCAATCATTTCTTTCGCCTCTCTGCCTACAGCCAAAACTTTATTATCATTTAAATCATAAGCCACGATGGTAGGCTCAAAAACCACCACTCCCTTATTGGGAGTAAAAACTAAAGTATTAGTTGTACCTAAATCAATTCCTATTTTTTTTATAAACATATGCTAATTTTCAATTTGAACTCTTTTTATTTCCGCTCCGATTTTCTGTAATCTCTCTTCTATTTTTTCATAGCCCCTATCAATTTCGTTGGCTCCAACCAATTGGCTTTTACCTTCAGCAACTAAGGCAGCAATAATCATTGTCGCTCCAGCGCGTAAATCACAGGTTTTAATTTTCGCGCCGTAGAGTGGAGTGGGGCCGGCTATCAAAACGCGATGCGGATCACAAATAGTAATCTTCGCGCCCATTTGATTTAATTCATCAACGTATCTAAATCTTCCTTCAAAGAGAGTATCAAAAACCAAAGTATTACCCTGCGCTTGTGTGCCAATCACGGCAAAAGGAGATTGTAAATCAGTCGGAAAACCTGGGTAAGGCATAGTTTGAATTTTTGTCCCCATCAAATGAGAAGCACTCCCCTCAATTAAGACAGACTCTTTATCCATCTTATATGAAATTCCAAATTCTTTCAACTTACGGAAAATCATTTCCATATATTCTACTGGAGTATTTTTAATCGTCAAGTCGCTTTTAGTGGAAGCGGCTAAGGCCATAAAAGTTCCAGCTTCAATATAATCAGGCCAGATACAATGTTCCACTCCCTTTAAATTTTTGTTACCCTTAACTTTAATAGAATGAGTTCCCAAACCATCAATTTCTACGCCCATTTTTTTCAAAAATTCTCCCAATTCCACAATATGAGGCTCAGTAGCGCTCAAATGAATTTCGTTAGTTCCCTCCTGGCCGGCAAAAAGCATCATTAAATTTTCTGTAGCAGTTACGCTAAATTCTTTTAAAACAACAATGCTATTATTTATATTTTGTAATGATTTTAAATAATATTTTTCTTTCTCTTCTTGCTCCGCCACAATACCAACATCACCAAATCCCTCCAAATGCGCATCTAATCCCCTTACACCAATACGACAGCCACCTGGCTTGGCAATTTTTATCTCTTTCATACGCGCTAACATCGGTCCAGCAATCAACACGGACGCTCTAATTTTTTTCGCCAAAGAACCTTCCGGCTCTGACTTTAAATCTTTAGCTTGAATTTTAACAGTCCTTTCTTCCAACCATTCCACTTCTGCGCCTAAGCTCTTTATAATTTCTATCATGGTCAACACATCAGTCACTAAAGGAATATTTTTAATGACACAAGGTTCTTTAGTTAATAGACAGGCAGATAAAATTGCCAAGGCGCCATTTTTAGTGCCCATTACCGCAATTTCTCCGCTAATTTTTTTACCGCCTTCAATCTCAAAAATCTCATTCATAGTTATATTTAACCTGATAATAATCTAAAAATCAATGAAAAAGAAAAGGGTCCTGAAATACATCAGAACCCTTTATTATTTAGACTACGGGCGGATATTCACGATAGCCGCAACAATAGCATTCGCGCCAATATTCACAATCATGAGAATTGGCGACAACAGACGAAGTAAAATATTTTATAATTTTTTGCAAAAAATTTTTTTCAAATGGAGCACTTTTATACCTCCATTTTCTTTTACCGCACATAGGACATCTTTGTTTTTTCATATTTCCCTTATTGATTTTAAAATTGATAAATAAACAGATTAGAGAGATCAGGAAAAATCACTAAAAAATAAAACATTGCGGAAGAGAAAATAGAAAAAACTTTAATCCCAAACAAAAAATTTAAATGCTTTTTATTTAAAATGGCGGCGACTAGACAAATAATTTTATAGAAAGAGAATACCCAAGCAACAAATGGAAGCAACCAAAGAAAAAATAAGCACATATTTAGCTCCTTATTAACATATTTAAATAGCTGAGTATCATATTAATCATTTCAAATATAAAGTAAAGTATGCTAAAATATTGATGTTATGATTACTAATTCTCCAAAACAAACTCAAAAAATTGCTGAACTCCTAGTGAAAACCATTACCAAAGATTCTAACAATCCCAATATTTTTGCCCTACAAGGAGATTTGGGGGCTGGCAAAACTACCTTCATCCAAGGGATTGCCAAAGCTTTAAAAATAAAAGAAAAAATTCTAAGTCCCACTTTTGTAATAATGAAAAAATTTCCTTTGGATAAAAAATTGCCTTTTTCCGAATTATATCATTTTGATTGTTATCGTTTTGATCAACCGCAAGAAGTATTGGTTTTAGGTTTTAAAGAAATAATCAATAATCCCAAAAATATTGTCTTTATTGAATGGCCAGAAAAAATTAAAACACTCATTCCTAAAAATGCTATTTGGATTAATTTTGAAGTAGTCGGTAAAAATAAAAGAAGCATTACTATAAAAAAATGAAGACCTTGGTCATTATAGACGCAAACGCTCTCATTCATAGATGCTTCCATGCCCTACCCCCGCTAACCACACCAAAGGGAGAGCCTATTGGCGCTGTTTACGGTACTACTAATATTATTTTGAAAATGATACGTGAGCTGAATCCTACTCACATAGCAGCTTGTTTTGATTTAGGCGAACCAACTTTTAGACATCAAGAATTTAAAGACTACAAAGGGACACGAGAAAAAACTCCGGAAGATTTAGGACCACAGTTTGCCGCTACAAAAGAACTCTTTGATGCTTTAGGCATACCACATTTTGAAAAATCCGGGTTTGAGGCGGACGATCTCATCGGAGCTTTAGCGGAAAAATTTAAAAATGAAACGGATAAAGTTCTTATTGTAACCGGCGATTTGGATACCCTACAATTAATAGAAGATAAAAAAGTCATGGTTTACACCATGAAAAAAAGTTGGCAAGAAACCACTATTTACGATGAAGAAGCCGTAAAAGCCAGATTTGAATTATTACCCAATCAAATGACTGATTTTAAAGGAATTAAAGGAGATCCTTCTGATAATATTCCCGGAGTTTTAGGCATTGGTGAAAAAGGAGCTATTACTATTTTAAAAGCATATGGTTCTTTAGAGAATCTTTACAAAGCGATGGAAGATCCGCTTTTTGAACCACCTAAAGAAATAAAAGCTGGGACAATTAAAAAACTACGAGAACAAAAAGAACAAGCTTTTTTTAGCAAATACTTAGCTACTATTAGAAAAGACATAACCTTAGATACATCGCTTGATGATTTAGAATTCAAAGAATTTAATCCTGATAAAATCATTCCTCTTTTTAAGGAGTGGCGTTTTGATAGCTTAATCCCTAGACTAAAAATGGCCTCCTTAAGCAAAACAGAAGATGAAAAAACAGAACAACCAAACCCAGAACAATCAAATACACCGAAAGAAACAGTCAATCCAGAGGGAGATTTAACATCTTTAAACACCGTGAAAAGCGGCGATGAAATAACCCTTTATAATGAAGGAGACGTGTTAGAAATTATTTGGGATTACAAAATCTCTTTAATTCCATTAAATAGTGATGAGCTACAATTAATCAAACCCATGCTAGAATCGCCAGAAATTTTAAAGACCGGATGGCAATTAAAAGAGCTCTATAAAAAACTAAAAAATTTGAACATTGAACTAGCGGGTTTTCACCATGATATAAAAATTGCTAGTTGGCTTTTAAATTCCGAGGTTAAAGACCATTCTATAGAAAAAATATATCAACGCAGTTTTAAAGCTGACTTCCCTATTAACGAAAAGAAGGTGGCTACCATAAAAAAAATCAAAGAGTTACAAAGAAAAAAGATTAAAGAGCTAGAACTAGAAAATGTTTTTTACAATATTGAAATGCCTTTAATCCCTATTTTGGGACAAATGGAAATAGACGGCATTGGATTAAACATTCCTCATTTTCAAAAACTTTCTCAAGAAATCACAAAAGAAATAGAAGAACTAGAAGAACAGATCCATAAATTAGCCGAATCCGATTTCAACATCAGTTCACCCAAACAACTTTCGGAAATTTTATTCCAAAAATTAAACATTCCTGTTAAAGGATTGAAAAAAACTCCGGGCGGCGTAATCTCTACGCAAGAAACTGAATTAAACAAAATAGCGGGCAAACATACAATCATCCCACTCATCTTAAAACATCGGGAATTGATGAAACTAAAAAATACTTACATTGATCCCCTACCGGAATTAGCAGATGAAAAAAAACATATCCATACCAACTACAATCAAACCGGCACGGCTACTGGACGCCTATCTTCCGATAATCCCAATTTACAGAATATTCCAGCTCAAGGACAATGGGCTCAAAAGATTAGAGAAGGATTTGTTTGCGACCCAGAAAAAGTTTTAATCAGTTTAGATTATTCTCAAATTGAACTACGCATTGCCGCGGCTCTTTCTCAAGATAAAAAAATGATCCAAGCATTTAAAGAAGGAAAAGACATCCATTCTTTGACTGCTTCAGAAATAAACAACACTACTTTGGATAAAATTACTCCGGAAATGAGGAGGCAAGCTAAAGTTTTAAACTTTGGAGTATTATACGGCATGGGCAGTCGCGCATTTGCCCAAGAAGCAGGTTTACCCAAAGAAAAAGCTGCTAATTTTATTGAAGAATATTATCATGATTTCAGTGGCATTAAGGAATGGCAAGAAAAAATCATTGAGCAAGGAAAAACAATCGGCTACATCACTACTTTAACTGGCCGAAAAAGATGGGTCTTGGATTTAGCTTCGCAAAACCAAAAATATCGCGCCATGGCTGAACGCGCCGCCATCAACTTCCCCATTCAAGGATTGGCAGCAGATATTATTAAAATAGCCATGATTGAAATTGATAAAAATTTAAAAGAGAAAAAATTAACCGATAAAATAAAAATGCTTTTGCAAGTCCATGATGAATTAATCTTTGAGGTTTATAAAAATTATTCAGAAAAAGCCCAAGAGTTAATAGATAAAATAATGGAATCAGCTTTTAAATTAAATTCAGTAGAAATTAAAGCCGATTCCAAAATAGGAAAAAATTTGGCGGAGTTATAAACAAAAAGAGCGGACATTTTTGTCCGCTCTTTTTTTATCTTAGTTAAACTATCACCCGACGAGCCCCCATAGCCTTGGTGGAACGACTAAGGCTATGCCAGTTTATATGTGTTCCCCCATCCTGGCGCCAATTGACACTCGGAACAAGATCATTCCACTTTGATCCAGTACAAAGAGTAGAGCCAATCATATCTAAATGTTTTCCTGTTTCACGAAAAAAATTTAACTCATGAAGCAACCTTTCCAACAAAGTTTCTGTTGTCAGGCCGCTTGAAATGATAAAATTGGCAGGAAAATTTTTCAAATTATTATCTGACTCCTGATTATTGCTCACCCAAATAGCATAAGAATCATTATTACTACGAGAAGAAACGACAATTTCATCCAGAATCGCATCAGTCCACTTACGACCTCTGCCATATATAGCTTGATGCTTTTGATAAACTTCTTCTAAAGAGATGCCCTTGGCAACGACGAGAAGCTGCCATTTGTCGCTCGGGCACTTTGGGATAATAACATTAGAGAAATCCAAATAAAGATTAAAAAATTTTTGATAGAAAAGATGCCATTCATAAATACCACTATGAATTAACCCGGAAATAAAAATCAATTTTTTTGTCATTTCTGAATTGGGGCTTGTTGTTTTAATAAATTCAATAAAATTGTATAAATATTCAAAAGTGATTCCTTCCCATTGAAACTTATCATCCAAATCATACCCATTCCATCCTAACACCCTACGCACAGCATCAATCGTTGACGGTTGCATTTCCATTATCATCTCCTTTTTTCTCCGCTTGCTCTAAATTAGAGTCAAGTCTTTATGAGTTTTTTAAAGAACGAAAATATTTTAGCACTTTAAAAAAATATGTCAAATAACCTCACACTTCATAAAACCTTGCTCAAAGCTTATTTTCGCGTATAATTAAAATACGCATATGAAATATAATCATCTAAAAATAGAACCCAAATGGCAAAAAATTTGGGCAAAAAATAAATATAAAAACTGGCAAAGCCAAGATTTTTCCAAAAAACCCAAAAAATACATTTTGGATATGTTCCCCTATCCGTCAGGAGATGGATTGCATGTCGGTCATTTAGAGGGTTATGTAGCCACTGATATTTATTCTCGCTATTTAAGAATGACTAATCACAACGTAATTCATCCAATGGGTTGGGATGCTTTTGGTCTACCGGCTGAAAACTACGCTATTAAAACCAACACTCACCCGGAGCAAGTGGTAGAAAAAAATGTAAAAAACTTCAAACGCCAGATTCAGAGCTTTGGCCTTTCTTATGATTGGACTAGAGAAATAAACACTACTGATCCAGAATATTACAAATGGACTCAATGGATATTTTTACAATTATTCAAAGCCGGTCTTGCCTATGAAGATTATAAACCGATTAATTTCTGCCCATCCTGTAAAACAGGATTAGCCAACGAAGAAGTTATTGATAATAAATGCGCAAGATGCAATTCCATTGTAGAAAAGAGAAAACTCAGGCAATGGATGCTTAAAATTACGGATTATGCTGATAAATTACTTGATGGCTTAGATAAATTGGATTGGCCGCAAAGCGTTAAGGAGTTACAAAGAAATTGGATTGGGAAATCAGAAGGAGCACATGTTAAATTCAAAGTTCAATCCAATACAGGCCGGATCGGAGAGCTAGAAGTCTTTACTACTCGCCCAGATACATTATTTGGCGCTACTTATTTGGTAATGTCACCAGAGCATCCATTAATTTCACAATGGAAAGTTCATATAACTAATCATTCCGAAGTAGAAAGATACGCTGATACTGCTTTTCAAAAAACAGAAGAAGAACGCACTGATCCGCAAAAATCAAAAACCGGAGTAGAATTACACGGTATTGAAGCTATCAACC